>CAZWKH010000037.1:0-12415 GCA_964633885.1 uncultured bacterium
CTCCCGTTCGTACTGGCGGGGCGCGCGGCTTCCGACCACCGGTTTGGGGGCGATTGGCTTCGACGGGGTCGCGGAAGCGAGAGGCGCGCGCCGAGGTCCCGTGGTCCTCGTTAAACCCTGCGGGAAAACGCAACTGACAACGCTCAGTTGGCCCTCGCTGCCTAGCTAGTCTAGGCCGGCGACGGTTCCCCCGGCTTCTGTCTGTCGGGCCGGGAGGGACCGTCATACAGGCAGGCTGGCTGCGTGGTGCTCCGGTAACGCAGTGAGAAACAGGAGCTGGCCGAGTCCGTACCCCGCCGGTTGGGGACGGAGGAGGCGAGAATCAAAGATCCGGCTACGCGCGTAGTGACTCTCGGGGATGCGATTTCGGACGCGGGTTCGATTCCCGCCGCCTCCACCAGCTGCGCGCGCCTTTCGGCGCGCTACATCTCTGAGGACGGCGGGGTCTCGGCCCTTCGGGCCTCGGCTCCCGCCGCCTCCACCACACTGCCCCTCCCCGGCGGGAGGGAATGCCCGCCGCCTCCACCAGCTGCGCGCGCCTTTCGGCGCGCTACATCTCTGAGGACGGCGGGGTCTCGGCCCTTCGGGCCTCGGTTCTCGGCGGCTGCATCTCTGGGCGCAGCTTCGCTGCGCCTGATTCTATGGACGGCGAGGTGTCGCCCTCGCGGATGGAGCGCTCCCGTCTCCGGTCCATCATGTTGCCCGCGAGGGCTCCGTTCCCGCCGCCTCCACCAGGTCATTTTTCTGGCGCGGTTCAGCGTCCGCGGGAATCTGCGGTCCGGCCTTCATGAATCTGCACGATCGTGCTTGTTGTTTACCTGGTGTGCCTGAGAACGAGCCGATTTCCCAAGAATCAGCACGCTCATGCATATTTCTCTTGACTCCCCTCTCCATCCAGGGCAAACTCCTTGAAGTCTGCACGATCGTTCAGCCTGGAGTGTGGTGACAATGACAACACATCTGACCAAGATCTCGGGGGAGGTGCGCGAGCGCCGGAAATCGCTTCGCCTGTCCCAGCAGGAGCTGGCTGACCTGGCCGACTGTTCTACCCGCTTCATCCACGCACTCGAGCATGGCAAACAGACTGTCCGCCTGGACAAGCTCCTCGATGTATTGGAGGTGCTGGGAATGGAATTGACGGCAACGGTTCGTCGGCCATGATATTTCGCGAGAAACTGGAGCGGCTGAGGAGCGTCGCCGAGGCCGATGTCTACAAGGGTGGAAGGCTCGCTGCCAGTCTTCGCCGCATGCCGGATGCGATCGAGTTCACATACCGGCCGGAGTACTTGCGTGAGCCGGGCCTTCCCGTTGCGACGACATTGCCGCTGTCTGACGAGCCGATCCGTACGCCGGCCGGGGCCGTTCCTCCGTTCTTCGCCGGCCTTCTTCCTGAGGGCAGAAGGCTGTCCAATCTGCGCCGTGCCGTGAAGACGTCTGCCGATGACGAATTATCCCTCCTTCTTGCCGTGGGGAACGACACGATTGGAGATGTCCAGGTAGTGCCACAGGGAGAGGGTCTTGGAGCGGCCGAGAGTCTCCTTCAGGTCCAGAAGGACTGGAAAGAGGTTCGGTTCGCCGGAATCCTCGCCGAGGCGGGTGTCGTCGATCCGGTGGGGATCCCCGGGGTCCAGGACAAGGCTTCGGCCCTGATGATCCCGGTCCCTATCGCCCGGTCGAGAGGACGCTACATCCTCAAGGTCGATCCGCCTGAGTTCCCGCACCTCGTTCGGAACGAGGAGTTCTTTCTCCGTCTGGCGCGTCGCGCGGGACTGGACTGTGTGGAGGCCGAAGTCGTTCACGACCAGGACAGCGTCCCGGGGCTTCTGATACGACGATTCGACCGAGTCGTGGACGAGGACGGAGGTGTGACCAGCAGGGCCTGTGAGGACGCTTGCCAGGTTCTGGGCCGGTGGCCCGCAGACAAGTACAATGTTTCGGGTGAGGCGGCCGTGATCGGCCTCGCCGACCGCTGTCCGGCAAGACCGGTAGCTCTTCGATCCTTGTACCGGCAGATCTGCTTCGCCTGGCTCACTGGCAACGGCGATGTGCACGCCAAAAACATATCCATCCTGGCTACGCCGGAGGGGGAGTGGCGAGTCGCGCCCGCCTACGACCTCCCCACGACCGTGCCATATGGCGACACGAGCCTGGCGCTCTCGATCGGGAATCGGGTGCGTGGTATCTCGCGAAGGTGCCTGCTTGCATTTGCAGAGGACATCGGTTTGCGAACTTCGGTAGGAACCAAGATTCTCGACGGGCTGCTGGATAATTTGTCCGGGCTGGAGGACGAGATCCGAGGCGGTGCGCTGCCGTTTGTTGGTAAGGTCACCCAGGACCTCGCGGCGGAGATCCGCCACCGGCGACGGCTGGCAGGAGCCCCTCGCGTTTGATATTAGTCCCGCCGGCTGCTAATTTCCCTGCGCCGGGATGACTCTCCCTCCACAGGAGGCGGGGAGCATCCCTGAACCACACGAATGAGGCACAACTCCATGGCCGACTCCAGTCGTCTAGGCGCTCCAGGCCCAGGCCTGGGCATACGCCCAGCAAGCCAAGACTGAGTCGGCCTCACCTCGCGACGGCCCGCCCCATCCCCTGATCCAGGGGAGCGGCTCCTTCGTGCCGGTGTAGCCGGCGACACGGAGGAACCGCATGCAGAGCGAAGACGCTCCTGTTCTCACTGCGTTGACCTGCCCCGGTGACGCCGCCGGCATCTGGGCGGCGCTCTACCGCCCGGTGACCGGGATGGTGCGTGGGGCCCTCGGTGTGGCCCGCGCCGGCAAGCTCGACGCGCATGACGAAGACCTCGTCGCCGAAGCCACTTACGCCGCCCTCACCAACGCCTGCCGCTACCGCCACGGCTTCCGGGGCGCGAGCGAGGGGGAAGCGCGCGCCTGGCTGCGTACCGTCTCCCGCAACGCGCTGCGCCGGGTGGCCCGGCGCCACGCCCGCTGGCGGACCACCCACACCGTCACCGACCCGGCCACGCTGGAAAGCCTGGGTGACGAACGCCTCCACGAGTCGCCGCCGGACTGGAGCCGGCGCGAAGCGTGGGCGCTGATCGCGCGCGCGCTCCCCACCCCCGCGCTGCGCCGCCTGTGGCTCATGAGCGAAGAGCCGGGCGGGGCGTGCGACTGCGCCGAGATCGCCGCGCGCACCGGACGCACGCCGGGGTCGGTGGCGGTGAGCCTGAGCCGCGCCCGCACCGCGATCCGGCGCGAGCTGGTCGCGGCGAGCTAAGAACCGCAGGACTCGAAGCCTCTCTGTGGACAGACTCGGCCTCATGCGGGCGGCGATCTCGATGGAGGAAGCGATGGACCAGAGGATGCTGACTGAAAAGTTCACGGCGATGGGAGCGCGGGTCCGGTTCGCGCCGATGGCCTGGCCGCGGTGGCGCGGTGCGGAGTTGCCCCGGGTGACCCTCGATGTCGCCTCGGACCGCAAGGGCGAGTTCTTCGACATCCGGGTCCGCGACGATGTGACCCTCGACATGGAGGTGCTCGACCTCCGCAGGGATCTCCGCCACCTGCTTCTGGTCGATCGCGTCGCCGCCGAGAGCCATCGCTACCTGTGCGGGCACGACGAACGGCACTGGTTCGTGGCTGCGATCCCGGAGGCAATCGGGGCAAACAGCGTGGTCTCGGCGTTTGGCGCCCTGCAGCCCCTCGAGGTCCGGAAGCGGCTCATGGATGCCCATGTCCGCCGGGACCACCGGCACAGGCGGCGCAACGAGGCGTTCGTGCGCCAGGGGGAGTGGTTCTTCGTCCCCGAGCCCGGTCTCGAGCCGCCGCCGCTGGAGATCCTCTACGACGAACCCCTCTCCCGCGGGATCTGGCGCAGCAAGCCGCACCGGATGGAGTTCGCCTACCGGCGAGGGGGGCACCGGGTCTATGTGTCGGCAGAGCGCCCGTCAGGGGTGACCGAGGCCGAGTTCGAGCAGATCATGCGGCGAGAGCGGCAGAAGGAGGCAGCTCAGGAAGGCCGGCCTGCCGCCACCAGCCTGGGCGAACTTTTCCGCCGCGAGAACGAAAGGCGCACCCGGCATTGGCGAATGATGGTCCAGGACCCCGAGGTTTACGCCAAGGGGCGCATCCGCCACCCCGATCACGCGACCGTTCATCTCTCGGTCTGGCATCGCGTGTACATGAATACGGAGAACCAGGCGGCCGCCGGCGGCAATGTGGTCTTCCTGGACTAGGATGCTGGACGAGGACAGGAAGGGAACGGGGCCGGCGTCCCGCGAAGCAGGTACGGTGTGAAGGTGGACCGAAGGCTGCGTGTGCCTCTCGCGATCCTGTTCCTCAGCATTCCCGCCGTACCCCCCTTTTCGTCCGGCCCGCCCTCGGCGACAATACGACGGATGGATATCCAGCAACGCGTGCAGCGAATCGGGCTCGCCGCCGGTCCTCTCCTCGCGCTCGCCGTCTATGTCCTGCTTCCCGACGCCTACCGCGGTGCGGCGGGGGAGTCCGTGCCCCTCGGCCACGCCACCCGCGCGACCCTGGGGATGATGGTCTGGATGGCGACCTGGTGGATGACCGAGGCCGTGGAGATCGAGGTCACCTCGTTGCTCCCCATCGCCGCCTTCCCCATGCTCGGTGTCCTGCCCCTGGGCAAGACGACCGCGAACTACGGCTCCGACATCGTCTACCTGTTTCTCGGCGGCTTCGTGCTGGCCCTCGCCATCCAGCGCTGGGGCCTCGACCGGCGGATCGCGTTCCAGACGCTCAGGTGGGTCGGCACGCGGCCGTCGGCCATCGTCGCCGGCATCATGGGAGCCACCGCGTTCATCAGCATGTGGGTGTCCAACACCGCCACGGCGGCGATGATGGTGCCGATCGCGCTCTCGATCGTGGACCTCTCCCTGGTGCGGCGCACGGGCAGGACCCTGGCCGAGCACGGCGGGATCCCGACCGAGGACGCCGACGACCGCAACCTCGCCCTGTCGCTGCTGCTGGGTGTCGCCTACGCGGCCTCGATCGGCGGGGTGGGCACGATCATCGGATCCCCACCCAACGGGATCTTCGTGCGGTTCTACGCGCAGAGCTACGGCGCCGAGGTGTCGTTCGTGAAGTGGATGGTGGTGGGCATCCCGGTGATCCTGCTGTTCCTGCCGGTGGCCTGGCTCCTGAACACGCGCGTCCTGTTCCCGATCCGGATGCGCGAGATCGAGGGAGGTCCGGCCTGGGTGAGGGAGGAGCTCGGCAAGCTCGGCCCCCTCAACCGCGGCGAGAAGGCGACGATGGCGGTCTTCGCGGTGGCCGTGTTCCTCTGGGTGTTCCGTCCGCTGCTGGCCGGGATACGGGTGGGCGGCATCGCCCCTCTGGCCAACCTCTCGGACGCAGTGATCGCGATCGGGGCGGCGATCGCGCTGTTCATCATCCCGGTCGACCGGGAGCGGCGCCTGTTCGTGAGCGACTGGAGCAGCGCGGTCCGCCTGCCCTGGGGGGTGTTGATCCTCTTCGGCGGAGGGCTGGCTCTCGCCGCGGCCACCGAGGCCAACGGCGTGGGCCAGTTCATCGGCAGCCTCGCCCGCGGGTTCTCCGGATGGCCGGTCATGGCCGTGGTGTTCGTGGTCGTCGCTCTGATGGTCTTCATGTCCGAGCTGACTTCGAACACGGCTCAGGTGGCGACGATGCTTCCCATCCTCGCCGCCCTGGCGCCGGTGCTGGGCGTGCCGCCGGCTCTCCTGCTCCTGCCCTCCACGATCGCCGCCAGCTGCGCGTTCATGATGCCGGTGGGAACGCCACCGAACGCCATCGTCTTCGGCACCGGCCTCGTCCGCATGCCGCAGATGATGAAGGCCGGCATCTGGCTCAATCTGAGCGGCATCCTGCTCATCACCGCGCTCACCTATCTGCTCATCGGTCCGCTTCTGGCGGCGGCCGGGTGATCCGCGAACTGTTTTCCGCGCCGAAGACGGGGCGCGGCGGCCCCGTCGATGCCGCGCAGGGACGCCATGACTTCCCCCCGGGGCCCGCACGCGCTATGCTTGATCTCCTATGGTTCCCGCATTTTTCCTCGCTCTGAGCCTTCTCGGATCGCCCGCGGCTGCGGCGCCGCCGGACGCCCCCCCCCGCATCCCCTTCACCACCCGCGTGAACAAGGTGATCCTGCCGGTGAGCCTCGGCGGGTCCCGCCCCCTGCAGATAATCCTGGACAGCGGCATGGCCTACGACGGGATCCTCATCTACAACAGCGCCCTGGCCGACAGCATCCACCTGCAGAACCCCTTCCGGGCCCAGGTGGGCGGCGCGGGCTCGGGCCCGCCCCAGACGGCGCTGGTCGCCGACTCCATGGCCTTCAGCGCGGGGGAGGTCCCCTTCGAGAACCAGCGGGTCATCCTGCTCGAAGGCGACGCCATGAAGGGCATGACCTCCGACGGGGTCTGCGGCCACTCCATCCTCGGGCACCACGCGGTGGAGATCAACTACGACCGCATGGAGATCGTCCTGCACCCCTCGGGATTGCCCCGGCCCGACGAGACCTGGACGGAGCTGCCCCTCACCTTCAAGGAGAACCGCATTCCCTGGATCACGGTCACGACCGGCATGGGCGGAGCGGATGTCGAGACCCTTTCCTGCTACATCGACCTCGCTTCGAGCGAGACGGTGGAGTTCCTGACCCGGGAGGGCATGAAGTTCACCCTTCCCGACAGCCTGGAGAGCGTTTTCCTGGGCCGGGGCTTGAGCGGGGACATCCACGGCTGGCGCGGGCGCGTGGCCTGGGTGGAACTGGGCGGGCATCGTCTGGAGGGGCTGCAGGTCGCCTTCGCCCCCGCCGCGGTGCGATCCAAGCAGCCCGGCGCGGACGCGGTCGTCGGCAACGGGCTCCTCTGCCGCTTCAACTGCATCTATGACCTGGGGGCGGGGCGCCTCTTCGTGAAGCCGAATCGGTTCCAGGCCACCATGTTCTGACCCGCAGCCCAGAGGACTCGTGATGGCTTCCCCGCAAGATCCCCAAGATCCCGACGACCGCGATCCCGCCGGTCCCCCGGACGAGCCCCGTGAGGTGAACGGCGTCGTCCTGCTGGGCCCGGATCTCTTCGCCCGCGACGCAGAAGGCCACCCCCTAAGCCCCATCGCCTGCGTCTTCCCGCGCTTCGGGACCCTGGTCACCGGACGCGGCATTCACGCCTTGCAAGCGGTCCGCATGATGGACCACCTGGAGCGCCTCGGCGCGGCGCGGGCCGGCGCCCGGGGCGGCCGCGAAGCGCCCGTCGACGACGCCGAGGTCTACGCCGACGCGGTGGCTCTCATCATGCGCGACCCCGTCGTCCTCATCCGCTCCGACCCCGCACGCATGGAGCGCTGCTTTGCCGCCGACGCGCTGCTCCAGAAACTCCTGCCCAAGGAGCGCATCCAGTTCATCGGCGTCCACCTCCCCGAGGTTCGCGGCCAGGTGCGCCGCCGCGGCGAGAGCTGGCGCATCTCCCCGCAGCCGCACTCCGAAGAGGAGATCATCCGCGAGATCCGCCTGAGTCGCGTACGGGTCAACACCGGCGCCGTCTACTACCAGAACGCGCCCACCGGCGGGCGCTACCTCACCTGCGAGGAGTTCAGCCGCATCCGGCCTCTCATCCGGCGCGACCCCGCCGAGGCCCTGGCGCGGCTCCGCGAGATCGTCGCGCTCACCGGCCTCGCGAACCGGCAGGGAGTGCGCGAGCTGCGCTTCTTCCTCCCCCCGGACTCCGCGCTCGACGCGAGCGGCCTGGCGCCGGTGATCGAGGCGCTGGACCAGGCGCGCAGCCTCGGCATGCCGGCGCGGGAAGCGTCCGGGGCGGAACGCCTCTTCGAGGATTTCGCCGACGCCTTCCTGCGCGCGGCCGGACCCGAGCTGCGTGAAGACGACGAGTCCTGTCTCGCCTGGCGCTCCACCATGTTCTGCCGGCTCTTCGACATCGACGAGACCACGCTCGAGGAGTACGCCCTGGGGCTGAGCCCGGAGTTCCGGCTGAACATGCGCTGGCTCCCCGGAGCGCGCTTCGACGGCGAGGTGGCCTTCGAGCCCGGCGCGGAGCCGCGGACCCGCCACCTCATCAATCACTTCCTGCGGACCTGGCCGGAGGTGGTGGCGGTGAATGTGGGGCGCGTCGCCTCGGCGCAGACCGCGCGCGACCGCTCGGGAGAGCAGCGGGAGGTCTTCCTCGTCGTGCTGGAGCAGGCTTCGGGCAAGTCCGCCATCCGCCTGGTGCGCATGATCAAGTGGGATGTGCGCCACCGCCTCGACCGCGGCGCCACCCCGGAGCAGGCGATCCGCGAGACCCTGGAGTACCGCAACTACATCTTCGACCGGTTGCGCGCCATCACCGCGCTGGGCGTGTCCATTCCGGCCTTCTCGGAGATCCGTCTCGACGAGGAATTCGCCGGCCAGCCCACGGTGCCCGTCTTCTTCTTCCACCGGGAGTATGTCCCCGGCACGGCGACCGACAAGCTCCTGTCCCCGCACTACGCGCGTCCGGGGTTCCTGCCGCTGCTGGCCCGGATGCTGGGCGTGGCGGCGGGGGCGAGCCTGGTGATCGGCCGCGCCTCGCCCCGCGACGGCCGGCTCTACTTCGACGACGGGGACGAGATGGTGCAGCTCGACGCCGGGGGACTTCCCGAGCGGCTCTTCATCGCGGAGACCACCGGCTCCTTCGCCGACTGGTCCTCGCCGCTCGAGGCCAAGCTTCCCCAGTGCCTGGCCAAGATGCGCCGGCACCTGGACCGGGGGCGCGCGCAGGACCGCCCCGATGAGGAGATCGCAGAGGCCGCCGAGGCATTTGCAGAGGGTCTGGCCGGCGAGATCGCGCGCATGCAGGCGCTCTTGCGCCACCGCGGGCCCGAGCTCTGGGGGCTCTTCGCCGACCGCACGAAGGAGGCCAAGGGCATCCGGCTGCGCTGGGAGGGGATCCTCCGGCGGCTCGAGTCCACGGACGCGGCCGAACTGCGCCGGCGGGCGTTGGAGGGCCTCCGCTAGCGCGCCGCGCCGATCGTCTCGTCCAGGAACGCCGCCACGCGCTCCCCGAAGTAGATCCGGTTGTCGAGCTTCGCGAAGCCGTGCCCCTCGTCGGGCGCGATGAACACCCGCGGCTCCTGCTTGGCCGCCTTGAGCGCCATGGAGAGCTGCATCGCCTCCTCCACCGGCACCCGCGGGTCGTTGAACCCGTGGGCGATGAAGACCGGGACCCGGATCTTGTCCAGCCGCTCGAGCGGCGAGACGCTGAGCAGGAACTCGGCGTCGGTGAGCGGCCCGTACTCCACCTCGCGCAGCTTGCGGCGGTAGCCGCTGGTGCGCTCGAGGAAGGTCTTCATGTTCACGATGCCCACGATGTCCACGCAGGCGCCGAAGAGCCGCTGCGGGCGCTCGCCGCGCTCCACCCGTTCCTGGTCCTCCACGATGCAGGCCACGGACATGAACCCGCCGTACGAGCCGCCGTAGGTGGCTATCCGTCCGGGCTCGGCGTAGCCCTCCCGCACCAGCCATTCGGCGGCGTCCACCCCGTCCTTCACGCTGGCCCACCGTCCTTGGTAGTCGTCCAGCATGTGGAAGTCGCGGCCGTAGCCCGTGCTCCCGCGCACATTGGGGGCGAGGATGCCGTAGCCGCGGGAGAGCAGGTACTGCTGCTGGGCGTTGAACCCGGGGCGCGCCTGTCCCTCCGGCCCGCCGTGGTAGCTGACGATGAAGGGGATCGGGGTCCCCGCCACATGGCCGGGCGGCAGGTAGAGGAACGCGGGGATCTCGCGCCCGTCGAAGGCGGGGTAACGGATCAGTTCCGGCAGCGGGAAGCCGGCCAGATCGAGGCCCTGATCCTCGGTCCAGGTGATCTGGCGCCGCGCGGGAAGGGTGCGCGGGTTGTCGGGGTCGAGCCGCGTCGCGTACGCAGCGCCCGGGGTGCGCGCATTGTTGAGCGACCAGATGAGGGTGTCGCCGCGCAGGCCGCCCCCGTAGACGATGCCCTTTTCCATGGGGGGCAGGGTCACCGGCGCGAAGCCGGGCAGGGTGAACACCCGCAGGGTGCCGTAGCCTTCCTCGTTGCTCGAGGTGACCAGGTAACGGCGGGTGTCGTTCACCCCGGCGCCGCTCAGCTCGAAGCCGTCCAGGGCCGGTATCGGCCGGCGGACCTCGCCGGTGTCGAGCGACTTGAGATAGAGCCGGCTCACCCCGTTGTCCATGTCGGAGCGCAGGAGCACTCCGCGCTCATCCGGCATGTAGCCCACGACGGCGCAGGAGGCGGTTCCGTCCTCCGGTGCAATGGTCAGCTCCCGCAGCGCGCCGGTGGCCGTGGTCAGCTCGTACACCCTGCTGTGAGACGCGGAAAAGTATTCCTCGACCAGCACCCGCGACTTGTCCAGGGTGGCGTCCCCGGCGCGCCAGCTTCCGGTCTTCGCCAGCAGCTTCTCGGCCTTTCCTGAGGCGATGTCGTAGCGGTAGAGGTGGAAATCGTTCGGGCTCTCGTCGTTGGCGGAGTAGAGGAACCCCGAGCCGTCCCGGAACCACGCGTTCACCGAAGCCTGCACCGAGGGGTTGTCCAGCACGGGGCGCATGGCCGTCCCCGCGGGGGCGGAGAGGTCCATGAGCGTGAGCTGGGTGTTCTCGTTGCCGCCCCGGGCGTGCATGAGCACCACCCACCGGCCGTCCGGGGACACGGTGTGGCTGGAGAGGCCGTCGGGAAAGTCGGTGAGCTGGGTGCGGGTCGCCAGGTCGGGCCGGAAGCTGGGCTCCCCGTCCAGCGTCCCCGGCGAGACCCGGTAGAGCTGCCAGACGCCCTCCGGCCAGTCCCGGACCAGCAGGGTCCCGTCCGGGAGGAGGGTGGGGGCGACCGGGGTGCGGATCTTGAGGAACCGCTCGATCTCGGAGGCGCCCTCCGAGGCGGGGGCGACGAGCGCGACGAGGAGGACGAGGATCCCGAGAAGGGGGAGGGGACGGCGCATGTTTGGGCTCCCGGTTGTGGTCCGAGGGGGGGTGAACGGCCAGGGCGGACAGTGTATGCTCCGTCCCCTGAATTGGGCAACGCCATCCAGGTCTCTCGAGCGCTCTTGAACTGCGAAGAGGAGGCACGATGAGTGGGGGAACCCCGGCCGCGAACCGCGGTCTTGTCGGGACGGTCGTCAACTATTTCAAGGATTTCCAGGTACTGAAGCGGACGCGGGCCGAGTACTGGGGCATCCAGATCATCAACCTCATCGACAGCATTACCTTCTTCTCGATCCTCACGATCGCGGTGGTGATGCTTTCCGACGATTTCGGCTTCAGCGACGAAAAAGCCGGATACGCGATGACCATCTACGGCAGCACCACCACCATCTGCCTGTTCTTTTCGGGGATGGTCACCGACTGGCTGGGGATCCGGAAATCCTTCCTCACCGCCATGACCGGGCAGCTTCTCACCCGCGGGACCATCATGGTGCTGGCGCTCAACCCCGGGCTCTTCCCCGAGCACCGCGGCGCCATCGCCATCGGCGCCTTCTTCCTCATGGCCCCCTTCGTGGCCATGGTCCAGACCAACTACCAGGCCGCCAACAAGCGGTTCACGACCAAGAGCTCCCGCGGGGCCGGGTTCAACCTCTGGTACCTCTTCATGAACATCGGCGCCGCCGGCGCCGGTTTCCTGATCGACATCATCCGGCTCGGCCTCAAGCTGGGCAACGGCCACATCTTCACCTTCGCCGTGGTGGCCCATGTCGCCTGCTTCATCCTCGCCCTGGCGGTGATCCGCCGCGAGGACCAACTCCACGACCCGGACGAGGTGATCGAACCGGCGCGGACGGGGCCGAAGCGCAATCCCTGGCAGGTGGCCGGCGATGTGCTGCGCGAGTCCATCTTCTGGCGCTTCCTGGTGCTGGCGTCGCTGCTCATCTTCGTGCGCGCCGTCTTCCTCTACCTGCACCTGCTCTGGCCCAAGTACTGGCTGCGCGTGATCGGCCCCGACGCGGCGATCGGCACCCTCCAGGCGATCAACCCGATCCTGGTCATCGTCGGGCTCATCGTGCTCATTCCGGTGCTCAACCGGTTCAGCGTCTACAAGATGCTCACCTTCGGCGGGATGATCTCCGCGCTGTCGCTCTTCATCCTCGCCATCCCGTCGGTGGGGTACGCCACCTATGTCACCTCGATCGTGGCCCTGGTGGTGCTCACCATCGGCGAGGTGATCTGGTCGCCGCGGCTCTCCGAGTACACGGCCGCGATCGCGCCCAAGGGGCAGGAGGGGACCTACCTCGGCCTCTCGATGGTTCCCTACTTCATGGCCAAGACGGTGGTGAGCCTCCTCTCCGGCCACATGCTGACCCGCTACATTCCGGAGGGCATCGGCGAGAAGCTGCAGGCGGGCACCGTGCCCTTCTCACAGTCCCCGAGCGCCCTGTGGCTCATTCTGGGCTCCCTGGCCTTCGGCGGTCCGCTCATCGCGCTCCTCATGAAGAACTGGTTCACGAAGGGC
>CAZWKH010000038.1:0-12341 GCA_964633885.1 uncultured bacterium
CCAGACTGAAGTCCAGGATGTGCACGATGTAGATCTCGTCGTCCACGACCAGGATGCGTCCACGAGACATCGATTCTCACCTCCTCGGCGCTCGCTACCGGGGATCGCTTGCGACCCCCACCCCCTCGGGCGAGCCCCGCCAGCCTCCTTGGCGGCGGGCATTGGGCGCCAAACCCCGCCCCTGTCCGGGGCGTCTGATTCAGGTATCGGTGCACTCCGGCCAGACTTTACGATTTTCCAGGAGCAGGGGGATTCCCCCCAACCGGGCCCCTTTCAGCCGTCCGAGCCGGTCCGGAGCATGGTCTGGGGGCCTTCCCGGCGCTCCCGGACCACGACGCTCCCCGGCTTCTGCTTCCCCACCCGCTTCAGCTCCGCCACCACATCGTTCAGCATGGCCACATGGTCGATCTGGTAGCGGTCCGACTCCACCAGCGCGATGGTCACGCTCAGGAGCGGGAACCGCTCCACATGGTTCTGCCGGTTCTCGATCTCGACATAGCCCCGCTCCCGCTCGGCGGGCCGGTAGTAGGCCGGCACCTGCTCGTCGAACCGGCTGATGATGAACTGGGCGACCGCGTCCGCCCGGTCGGGCGTCGTGATCACCACGAAGTCGTCGCCCCCCACATGCCCCACGAAGTCCTCCGGGTTGCCCGCCTGCTCCATGGACTCGGACAGAACGCGGGCGAGGAACTTGATCACCTCGTCCCCGGCCCGGTAGCTGTAGAAATCGTTGTAGGCCTTGAAGTGGTCCAGGTCCACATAGAGGAACGCGAAGTCCTGGCCTTCCTTGAGCAGGCTCTCGATCTCGGCCTCGATGGCCGGGTTGCCGGGCAGGCCGGTGAGCGGGTTGCTGTAGCGCTGCGTACGGCTCCAGCCGATCAGGTTCTTGACCCGCAGGAGCATTTCCTTGCGGTCGTAGGGCTTGGTCAGGTAGTCGTTCGCGCCCTCGTCGAGGCCCTCGATCTTGGAATCCATGGTGGCCTTGGCGGTCAGGAAGATGACGGGCACATGCTGCAGGCGCCGGTCGGCGCGGATGGCCTTGCAGACCGCGTGGCCGTCCAGGTTGGGCATCATCATGTCGAGCAGCACGAGGTCGGGAACCTCGCGCTTGAGCAGCTGGAGCGCGGCCACGCCGTCGATAGCCTCCAGGGCCTTGTACCCCGCGGCTTCCAGTTGAAGCATGAGGATGCGGCGGATACTGGGGTCGTCCTCGACCACCAGGATGCGATCCTGACTCATTGCACTCGCGCCATCTCCCGTGGGCGGAACAGCCGCGCCGCGGCTGGTCCGCTCCGGCATGTAGACCGTTACGATCCTCAACCCACGCGAATGCGCGGGGGACCCCTAGGGTCGTCAGCGGTCCCGGATGGACCTTGTCTCGCCCACGGTTATCGGTTGACCGCCGCCGGACTGTAGGGGTTTCTTCCTTGGACGCGGGCGCTATCCACTTGTACAGAATTGCGTTAGGTCCCAACTACTTGGAAATCTTTGCACTCTGGCAGGAACGGGGGGCCCTGAGGTCAGCTGCCGAAGGTGGTCTGGAGCAGGGTGGGCACGGCCGGAAGGTCCCATGCCGAAGTCTCGCCGCGGGCCAGCCGCATGGCTCCGGCCAGGGCCACCATGGCCCCGTTGTCGCCGCAGTAGCGCAGCTCGGGGACCGCGAAGGCCCATCCCTTTGCGGCGCAGGCCCCACCGAGGCGCTCCCGCAGAGCCCGGTTCGCCGCCACTCCCCCGGCCAGGACCACCGTCGAGACCCGCGCCTGCTCGGCGGCGCGCAGGAGCTTCTCGGCCAGCACCTCCACCACCGCTTCCTGGAAGGAGGCAGCCACATCCGCCCGCTCGGCTTCCGGGAGGCTCTCCGCTGCGCCGCGCGCCTTCACATGGTTGCGCACCGCGGTCTTGAGGCCGCTGAAGGAGAAGTCGAGCGAGTCGGGCTCGAGCCGCGCGCGGGGGAAGGCGACGGCGCGCGGATTCCCGTGGCGCGCCAGCCGGTCGATCGCGGGCCCGCCCGGGTAGCCCAGCCGCAGGAGGATGGCCACCTTGTCGAAGGCCTCGCCCGCCGCGTCGTCGCGGGTGGAACCCAGGATGCGGTAGCGATGCCACTCGCGGGCCTCCACGATCTCGGTGTGGCCCCCCGAGGCCAGCAACCCCACCAGAGGCGGCTCGATCCCGGGTTCGCTGAGGAGCACCGAGACGAGATGCGCCTCGAGGTGGTTCACCCCGATGAAGGGGATGCCGCGGGCCGCCGCCGCGGTCTTGGCGAAGGTGAGCCCCACCAGGAGCGAGCCGATCAGCCCCGGCGCGTGGGTGGCGGCAATGCCGGCGATGTCGCGCCACTCCATGTTCGCCTCGCCCAGGGCCTGGCGCACCACGGGGTCGATGAGGCGGACATGGGCCCGCGAGGCCAGCTCGGGGACGACCCCCTCGAAGGGCAGGTGTTCGGCCTGGCTCGAGACCACGCAGGAGAGCACCCGCCGGCCCAGGAGCACCGCGGCCGCGGTGTCGTCGCAGGAGGTCTCGATGCCGAGAACGGGGCCCTCGGGCAGGGCGAAGGAGGCGCGGGACATGGCGGAGAGTGTACCAGCCCTCCCCCCGGGGGCCCGCGCAGGGGCGGGCGGGCGCGGAGAGCCGGCGCCGGGCACGGAGGGCCGGCGGACACCCTCCGGGGGGAGCCCTTGCCGGTCCGCTGGGGAACCGGTACCGTACTTGGTTCGACTGCGATACCGAGGGGGGATCATGCACGACACGGTCAACAGAATCCGCAAGCGCATCCGGGACGACGGTCCCCGCGACGACTTCGCCGAGCTCTTCTCGCAGCGGCTGCAGGAGGGCGGGGTGAGCCGCGCGCTGGCCGAGCCGCTCTCGGCCCAGGTGGCCCTCCTCTACCAGGAGGCCTTCCGGTGGCTGCGGGCCGCCGACCGCTATGCCCAGCTGGAGGAAGGCGCGGATCCGATCCCCCTGCTTCGCCAGCTCCACTTCGCCAGCCGTCACCTCGCAGTGGCCCTCGGCGCGACCGTCCCCTTTCTGGAGCGCGCCGAGGACACCCTGAGCGAGAAGGAGGATGTCACCCACCGCGAGAGCGGCTACGAGCGCGAGGTGGCCCCCTTCTCCCGGGTGGACAGCACCCTGGACATCCGCGAGCGGTTCGCGAAGACGCCGGGGTTCACGGTCGAGGCCGCCGGGGAGGCCGCGCAGATCGCCGGAGACCTGCTCAAGGTGGTGTACATCGAGAAGCGGCTGCGGGACGGGATTCCCAAGCCGGGGGACCTCTACGCCCTGGTGGCGGAGGCGGTGCTGGACGGGCGGCGCCACCTCCACCCGGCCTTCACCGAGGGCTCCGCGTTCATGAAGGGGCTCAAGCAGGCGGTGGAGGGGTAGGGGCCGCGCACCGGGAGCAGGCCCGGGCTGTCACGCGGGGAGCCGGTGTGCGCCGCGTCAGCGCTACAGCGGCACCTCCCGCCGCACCTTGAGCCGGTTCAGCGCACGGCGCAGGGCCGCTTCCGCCCGCTCCACATCCACATCACGGCCGCGGGACTCCAGCCGCTCCCGCGCTCTCTGCGCCGCGGCCTGGGCGCGGGCCGCATCCACATCCTCGGGGCGCTCCAGCGCGTCGGCCAGGATGGTCATCCGGTTGCCGCTCACCTCGAGGAACCCCCCGGAGACGGCGTAGACGGCCTCTTCGCCGGAGAGGTCCTTCACGGTGAGTTTGCCCGGAACGAGCTCCGTTACCAGCGGGGCGTGGTCGCGCAGGACGCCCAGATAGCCCTGGGAGCCGGGGGCGACGACGGACAGCACCTGCCGGTCTACCGCCGCCTTCTCCTGGGTCAGCACCGTGAGACGGAAGCCCTTGTCGGACATGCTCAGGACTCCTGGCTGCGGATCCTCTCCGCCTTCTCGACCGCTTCCTCGATGGTGCCCACGAACATGAACGCCTGCTCGGGCAGGTCGTCGTGCCTGCCCTCCACGATCTCCTTGAAGCCGCGCACCGTCTCCGCCAGCTTCACATAGCGCCCGGGGGTGCCGGTGAAGGTCTCGGCCACGAAGAACGGCTGGGAGAGGAAGCGCGAGATGCGCCGCGCCCTGTTCACCGTGCGCTTGTCGTCGTCGGAGAGCTCGTCCATGCCGAGGATGGCGATGATGTCCTGCAGGTCCTTGTAGCGCTGGAGGATCTGCTGCACCCGCCGGGCCACATCGTAGTGCTCCTGGCCCACGACCCGGGGATCCAGGCTGCGGCTCGTGGAGTCCAGGGGGTCCACCGCGGGATAGATGCCCAGCTCGGCGATCTGGCGCGAGAGCACCGTCGTGGCGTCGAGGTGGGAGAAGGCGGCGGCGGGGGCGGGATCGGTGAGGTCGTCGGCTGGCACATAGATGGCCTGCACCGAGGTGATCGAGCCCTTGTGCGTGGAGGTGATGCGCTCCTGGAGCGCGCCCATCTCCGTGCCCAGGGTGGGCTGGTAGCCCACCGCGGAGGGCATGCGGCCCAGCAGCGCGGAGACCTCGGAGCCGGCCTGGGTGAAGCGGAAGATGTTGTCGATGAAGAGCAGCACATCGCGCCCCTGCTCGTCGCGGAAGTACTCGGCCTGGGTGAGGCCGGAGAGCCCCACGCGCAGCCGGGCTCCGGGCGGCTCGTTCATCTGCCCGAAGACCATGACCGTCTTGTCGATGACGCCGGACTCGGTCATCTCCAGGTAGAGGTCGTTCCCCTCGCGGGTGCGCTCCCCCACCCCGCAGAAGACGGAATAGCCGCCGTGCTCGGTGGCGATGTTGTGGATCAGCTCCTGGATGAGCACGGTCTTGCCCACCCCGGCGCCGCCGAACAGCCCCACCTTGCCGCCCTTCGCGTAGGGGGCGAGGAGGTCCACCACCTTGATGCCGGTCTCGAAGATCTCCGCCTCGGTGGACTGCTCCTCCAGGGAGGGGGCGAGCCGGTGGATGGGGCTCGTCAAGCCGGGGTCGGGCACCGGGCCCTTGCCGTCGATGGGCTCGCCGAGGAGGTTGAACACCCGGCCCAGGCACTGCTCGCCCACCGGGACCGTGATGGGCAGCCCCAGGTCCTCCACCGGCATGCCGCGGGTGAGGCCGTCGGTGGACGACATGGCCACGCAACGGACCACATTGTCGCCCACATGGGTGGCCACCTCGAGGGTCAGGTCGATGCCCCTGGCCTCGTCCCGCACCTTGAGCGCGTTGAGCATGTTGGGGAGGGCGTCGGAACGGAACTCCACATCCACGGTGGGGCCGATGACCTGCTTCACGCGGCCGATGTTCGGGCCGGCCGGCTTCGCCGTCCCCGGCGTGTTCACGGGCTGGGTCGTGCTCATTCGATGGTCTCCGTCTGTCCTTGCCGGCGGCGTTCAGGCCGCCGGATCCGCGCCGGCCGCTCGCGTAAAGCGCTACTTCAGCGCTTCCGCGCCTCCGACGATCTCCGCGATTTCCTTGGTAATGGCGGCCTGGCGCGCGCGGTTCCGCGCCAGGGTGAGCTTGTCGATCATCTCCACCGCGTTCGAGGATGCGGAGCCCATGGCCACCATGCGCGCGCCGTGCTCGGAGGCGGAGGCCTCGAGCATGGCCATGAGCATGCGGTTGGCGACATAGCGGGGCAGGAGCGCCCCGAAGATGCTCGCCGCGTCGGGCTCGAAAATGGGGTTGTGCGCCGCGGCCGTCCCCGCCGGAGGCTCGATGGGAAGGAAGGTCTCCAGGACCAGCGACCGCGACATCGCGGAGATGAACCGCGTGCCCAGGAGGTCGATCCGGTCCACCTCGCGGCCCAGGAAGAAGCCGACGATCTCGCGGCTCATGGCCTGGGCCCTGGGCAGGTCCACCGGGTCCCCGATCTCCTGGTAGTGGCGGAGGATCGGGTAGTTGCGCCGCCGGAAGTAGTCGCCGCCCTTGCGGCCGATGGTGATGAGGGTGGTGCGGGCGCCTTCGGGCGACTTGAGGATCGCCTCCGCGCGGCGGATCACATTCGCGTTGTAGGACCCGGCGAGTCCCTTGTCGGAGGTCAGGACCACCAGGGCGGCGCGCTCCACCGGCCGCTTCTCGAAGAGCGGGTGGTGCACCTCGGCGGCTTCCGCGGCCAGGTTCTCCAGCATCTCCCGCATCTTGCCGCCGTAGGGGCGCGCGGCCTCCAGCCGGCCCTGGGCGCGGCGCAGCTTGGCCGCGGAGACCATCTCCATGGCCTTGGTGATCTGCTGGGTGTTCTGGACGCTGCGGATGCGGCGCCGGATGTCGCTGAGAGTGGCCATGCCTTACGCCTTGAACGCCGTCTTGAATTCCTTGAGCGCCGCGTGGAGCTTGGCCTGGACTTCCTTGGAGAGATCGCGGGTCGTCGCGATGGCGTGGGGGATGTCCGGGTACTGCTTCCTCACGAACTCGTGGAACTCCGTCTCGAACCGCTTCGCCGCGGAGGCGGGGATGTCGTCCAGGTACCCCTGCCCGCCGGCGAAGATGATGATGACCTGGTCCTCCAGGGTCTGCGGCACATACTGGTCCTGCTTGAGCACCTCAACCATGCGCTCGCCGCGGCGGAGCTGGGCCTGGGTGGACTTGTCCAGGTCGGAGCCGAACTGGGCGAAGGCGGCCAGCTCGCGGTACTGGGCAAGGTCGAGGCGCAACGACTTGGCCACGACGCGCATGGCCTTGGTCTGCGCATTGCCGCCCACGCGGCTCACCGAGATGCCCACATTCACCGCCGGACGCACGCCGGAGTAGAAGAGGTCCGACTCCAGGTAGATCTGGCCGTCGGTGATGGAGATGACATTGGTGGGGATGTAGGCGGCCACATCGCCGGCCTGGGTCTCGATGATCGGCAGCGCGGTGAGGGACCCCCCGCCGTTCTTCTCGGAAAGCTTGGCCGCGCGCTCGAGAAGGCGCGAGTGGAGGTAGAAGACATCGCCCGGGTAGGCTTCGCGGCCCGGGGGCCGCCGCAGGAGGAGCGAGAGCTGCCGGTAGGCGGCGGCGTGCTTGGACAGGTCGTCGTAGACCACCAGCACATCCTTGCCGGCGGCCATGAGCTCCTCGCCGATGGACACCCCGGCGTAGGGCGCGATGTACTGGAGCGGGGCGGGGTCGGAGGCGCCCGCCACCACCACCGTGGTGTACTCCATCGCGCCGTGGCGCTCGAGGGTGGCCACCACCTTGGCCACCGTGGACTCCTTCTGGCCGATGGCGACATAGATGCAGTAGAGGGGATCGTCGCCCTTGTTGGTCTCGCGCTGGTTGATGATGGCGTCGATGGCCAGGGCGGTCTTCCCGGTCTGGCGGTCGCCGATGATCAGCTCGCGCTGGCCGCGGCCGATCGGGATCATGGAGTCGATGGCCTTGATGCCGGTCTGCACCGGCTCCTTCACCGGCTGGCGGTCGATGACGCCGGGGGCCCGGCCTTCCAGAACGCGGAACTTGCTGGTGACGATGGGGCCCTTCCCGTCGAGGGGCTTCCCGATCGGGTCCACCACCCGCCCGATGAGCGCCTCGCCCACCGGGACCTGGGCCACCTTGCCGGTGCGGCGCACCACATCGCCTTCCTTGATGCCGGTGTCCGGGCCGAACAGCACCGCGCCGACATTGTCCTCTTCGAGGTTCAGCACCATCCCCATCACGCCCCCGGGAAACTCCAGGAGCTCGCCGGCCATGGCGTCCTCGAGACCCCAGACGCGGGCGATGCCGTCGCCCACCTGGAGCACGGCCCCGCGGCTGCCCATCTCGAGCTGGGTCGTGTACTTCTTCAGCTCCTGCTGAATGACGGCGCTGACTTCTTCGGGTCGAAATGACATCGTGACTCCTCGAACCGGCGGTCGCCCGCCGCGATTCCTCTCGGCCTAACCCACTTCGGTGTGGAGCAAGCGGTCGCCCAGCTCCCTGAGCCCGCGGCGCAGGCTGCGGTCGATGATCTTCGTGCCCAGGTGGACGACGACCCCGCCCAGCACCGACGGGTCCACCCGCTTCTCCAGCAGCACATTCCTGCCCGTCAGCCGGTCCAGCTCCTTCTTGAGCCGCGCTTCCTGGGCCGCGTCCAGCGGAATCGCGGACAGGACCTGGGCGCGCAGCACCCCCCGATGATCCTCGTAGAGGCGGCGCATGTCCTCGCAGATCGCACCCAGGTGCGCGATGCGGCCCTTGTCCACGAGCAGGAACAGGAAGTTCACGGTCAGCGGATCCAGCCGCGACCCGAACACGGCGCGGATGAACTCCTCCTTGCCGTCGGTGAGCACCTCCGGCGTGACCAGAAAGTCGAGGAACGCCGGGTCCTCGTCGAGCACGGCCCGCACTCCCGCCATGTCCTCGGCCACGCGGGGAAGCTTCTTCTCCTCGAGGGCGGCCCCGAAGAGCGCTTGCGCGTAACGGTGGGCGATGGTCGTGGTGAGCATGGCCTAGGCCTTCTCCCTCGCTCCGAGCTCGTCCAGGAACCGTTCCACCAGCTTCTTGTGCTCGGGGGCGTCCATGCGCTGCTCCAGGAGCCGCTCGGCGGCGTCCAGCGACATGCCCACCATCTCGTCGCGCAGCTGCGCCCGCGCCTTCTTGTACTCCATCTCCAGGTCGGCCTTGGCCTTCTCGGTGATGGAGCGGGCGTCGCGGTGCGCGGTGGTGCGGATCTCCTCGGCCACCTTCTGCCCCTCGGCGACGGCGGCCTGGATCCTCTGGCGGGCCTGCGCGTCGATGCCCTTGAGCTGCTCTTCCAGCTCCGCCTTGACCCGCTCCGCCTCATCGCGGAGGCGCTGCGCCGAGGCCACATCGGCCGCGATGCGCGCGCGGCGCTCCTCGAGAAGGCCGAGCACCGGCTTCCAGGCGTAGCGCTTGAGCACCCAAAGGACGATCAGGAACCCGACGATCTGGGTGACGAGGATTTTCGGATCGATGAGCTGCTCCATGGACCACCCTCAGGCGCCGGACCGGGCTCGAGCCGCGCGGGAACGCGGCTCACGACCGGGGGCGGCGCCGCGCGATGACGCGACTTCCGACCGGGGACGGCGCCGAACTAGGACAGGTTCCCCTTGAAGATGAACAGCGAAACGAACACATAGATCGTCAGGGCCTCGATGAACGCGGCGCCGATGATCATGGCGATCTGGATCTTGGCGATCGCCTCCGGCTGGCGGCCCATCGCCTCCATGGCGCCCGACACGGCCTTGCCGAGGCCGAACGCGGAGCCCAGAGCGGCCAGCCCCAGCGCGAGCGGCAGCGAGAGAGCGAGCAGGTTCACGTTTTCCATCGTCTTGTCCTCCGACTCGAAGTCACGGTTGCCTAGTGGTTCTGAACGGGTTGACCTACGCCGCCCTCGTGCTCCTCCTCATGCTCGTGGTGGGGAAGGACGAGGGCCATGTAGATCGTGCTGAGCAGCATGAAGACCAGCGCCTGGATGAGCGTGGTCAGCATGGCGAGGAAGATGAAGGGGAGGTGCAGGGGGAACCCGATGGGCAGGTGGGTGAAGGCGAGGATGGACACGCCGAGGCCGAGGAAGACCGCGATCAGGGTCTCCTCCCCCATCATGTTCCCGAAGAGTCGCAGGGAGAGGCTCACCGGCTTGGCCAGCTCGCCCACAACATGGAGGGGGAACATGAGCGGCGTCATCGCCCAACCCACCGGGTCCTGGGGGTCCCCGGCCATGTGGCGCAGGTACCCGAGGATCCCGTTGCGGCGGATGCCCTCGAACTGCACGAAGACGAACACCACCAAAGCCAGGGCCGCGGTGGTGCTCAGGACCGAGGTGGGCGTGAACATGAGGGGCACCAGCCCGAACATGTTCTGGATGTAGATGTAGAGGAAGAGGGTCCCGAAGAAGGGCACATAGCGGCCGCCCTCCGGACCCAGTACGCCCTTGATGAAGTTGTCGAGCCCCTCGATCACCATCTCCACCAGGTTCTGGAGCCTGCCCGGCATGATCTGCATGGAGCGGGCACCGGCGATGCAGACCGTGCAGAGGAGGATGATGACGAGGAGGCTGAAGATGGGGGCCTGGAAGGTGACCAGGGTCCGGGCCACGGCGCTCTTGTAGGCGGCGGGCTCGTGGGGGGTGCCCATCGCCGCGCGCTCGGCCGGGGCGTAGTGCTCGTTGCGGTAGCGGTTCTCGATGATGTTGGCGACGAGGCTCACCAGGGTCGGGGGGTGGACGGTGCCCTCGTCATGGGCCGCGCCGTGCTCCGCCGCGGGGGCCGCCGCGTGCCCGCCCGCCGGCGCCTCGGATTCCGCCAGCAGGAGGGGCGCGCCGAACAGGAGCGCCACGCCGGCCACCAGGGCCGCGATCAGGAAGGCGTGCGACCCGCTCACCGCCTTCCAGCGGAGGCGCAGCGCGTCCAGGCGCGGGCTGTCCTTGCGCAATGTCATGATCCTCGCGTTCACTCCGCGGGGCCGCTTCGCCCCACCGCCCGGCCGCCGGCCTCGCCGGACTTCGGCCACCACAGCGCTCCCAGCGATCGCAGCACCACGACCGCGAGAGGCCAAGTGAATCCCGCCGCTACCGAGAGGAGCGAGAACCAACCCTGATAGCGCGCCCAGAAGCCGAGCCCGTACAGGCCGAAGACCTTGAGCGCCCCCCACCCGATCACCCGCCCCTTGCGGGCGCCGCCGCGCCTGGTGATCTCGCGCAGGAGCGCGGCCAGGGCGGCGAAGTTCCCCAGGCTCCAGAGCACCGCGGCGGTGAAGCCCGCGCCGAAGCGCCAGCCCCAGGGCCACGCCGTCCAGAGTCCGATGAGGACCCCGGAGACGAGCGCGACGAGGCCCGTGCGAAGCAGGAAGGTGGGCCCGGTCGTGCTTTCTTTCACAATCGTCGTCACGAGAAGGCCGCCCGCTAGTCCTTGGATACCTTGCGCAGGATCAGGACCGTCTCACGCACTCCCGCCACGAACCCGATTCCCAGCATGACGAACGAGAACCAGGGCTCGGTGTGGAGCCGGCCGTCGATCCACCGGCCGAGGTAATACCCGACCAATGGGGCCACGGCCAGGAGCATCGGGATCGTGGTCAGCATCCCGAGCTGTCTGGCAAGCCGGTACTTTTCGGATGGACGGCCGCTGGGCGGCCCGTTCCTGGGAGGCATGTTCTCCCGGGGCTGAAGAGCCCCGCGGTTGGCCGAGCGGGCAATCTAGCGGAGGGCAATAAAGGAGTCAAGCGGTTTCAATTCAGGGCGCCGGCACCCCTTGCCGGCCCCGCTTGACGGGCCTCCGGGACTCTGGAAGGATGCCCCCGGCCTGCGGTTCACATGGAAGGAGACCCCTCAGAATGCGAAGGCTAGTCTGCTGCGCCTTATTGAGTTGCGCCCTGTTCGCCGGGCCGGTCCACGCCCAGGAACCGGCGGATTCCGTGGTCTACGGATGGGACCAGTCTCTGGAGGGCGGCCTCGGCTTCACCCAGACCGAGTTCGAGAATTATGCCAAGGGTGGTGAAAGTTCACTCACCTGGACCTCGTTCCTGGCCTACAAGGCCATCGAGCTGCGTCCCACCCGGGAGTGGAAGAGCGAGGCCGAGGGCCAGTTCGGCCAGACCAGGCTGGGCGACGGGGACATCCGCAAGGCGGTGGACCGGATCCGCCTGGCGTCGCTCCACACCTGGAAGCTGGGGAAGCTCCTGGATCCCTATGCCGGCGTGGAGGCCAGGACCCAGTTCGCCAAGGGCTATGTGTACACCGCCTCCGGGGACGAGATCCTGGTCAGCAAGTTCGCCAACCCCCTGGAGCTCACCCAGCGCCTGGGCGGCGGCCGCGTCCTCGCCCAGGGACTGGTCACACGCCTCGGCGTGGCCTTCAACGAGTACATCGTCACCGACGACTACTACGCCCTCATCGACACCGCCGGGGTGCTGCTGCGCTACACGGACGACATCGAGACGCTGGACGAGCTCGAGAAGTTCCGCCTCGACACCGGCATCGAGTCCCTCACCGACTACGAGCGCAGCTTCGAGAACGACCGCTACAAGGTCAAGTCGATGCTCAAGCTCTTCTCGAAGTTCGAGGACCCCTCCCGGGTGAAGGTGGAGTGGACCAGCAAGTTCACCGCCAACCTCATCTCCTTCGTCAATGTGATGCTGGAAACCGAGGTGCTCTACGACGAGGAGATCGTCAAACGCACCCAGCTCAAGGAGATCTTCTCGATCGGGCTGTCCAAGACCTTCTTCTAGGGCGGGCCGCCCCGAGAGGGGATCGCGCGGGCCGCGCGAAGGGGTGCCTAGGCAGTCGCCTCCGCCCCCCGGAGCATCGCCTCCACGAGGAGCGGGTCGTGCTTGGTGCCGGCCTCCACGCGCAGCACGCGCAGCGCTTCCGCGGTGGAGAGGGCCGGCCTGTGGGCCCTCGCGTTGGTGAGGGCGTCGAAGCTGTCGGCCACGGCAAGGACCCGCGCCTCGAAGGGGATCAT
>CAZWKH010000039.1:0-12164 GCA_964633885.1 uncultured bacterium
CGCCGCGTCCTGGCCGGGGGCCAGGGCACCTTCTGGCGGATCATCGAGAACCTCAAGAGCGTGGTGGACCTCGCCGCCTTCCAGCTGCGCATCAATGTGGACCGGCGCAACGCGCTCTCCGCCCTCGAAGTCGCCGCCATCCTGCGAGAGCATGGGCTGGAGGCAGTGCGGCCGCACCTGGCACAGGTCACCGCGAGCGGGGTGGCCTGCGGCAACATCCTCGAGCTGTGCTACTCCACCCGCGAGTTCGCCGACATGGAGCTGGAGGTCTACCGCGAGGCGGCCAAACAGGGGCTGCCGCTGGGGCGATACCCCTTCCACCGGCCCGGCGCCTTCTGCACCGCCGACCGCGCGAACGCGGTGGTGGTGGCGCCGAACGGCCTTCTCTTCAAGTGCTGGCATGAGGTCACGCTGGATCCCGACCGGGCGATCGGCCACATCATCGACGGGCAGCAGCCCTTCCAGAAGGCCGTCGAGGACCGCTGGCTCAACTGGGATCCGCTCAGCCTCTCCGGCTGCCGGGCCTGCGATGTGCTTCCTCTCTGCCATGGCGGTTGCCCCGTCGAGGCCCTGAAGCGCCCCGGAGCCGACCATGGCGCCTGCGAGCATTTCAAGTTCCACCTGGAGCCCGTGGTCGAGCTGCGCTACCTCTATCAGGCGCAGGGGGCCGAGGCCCCGCCCTCGGAGGGACCGGCCCGAGGATCCTGCAAGTGACACGCGTCGGGTTGATCGGGCCGGCCGACCGCGAGGAGATCGCGCGGCTCGCGATGCGCATCGAGGAGCGGGGCGGGGAGGCGATCGTCCTCGACAGCCGTCCCGACCCGGCCATCGTCCTGGAGCCCGGCGGCGAGCGGGCCTGCGGCCAGGACCTGCGCGGGATCACCGGACTCTATGTCGCCGATCTCGGCATCCGGCCGCCCATCAAGCGCCGGGAGGACGGGCGTGTGGACCTGGAGGCGACCCGCCTGGCCGGGGCCGCGTCGCGGCGGCACTTCATGGCCTGGAACGCGCTTCTGGCGCGGGTCGCGCTGCGCGCGCGGGTGGTGAACCCGCCGCAGACCCATGACCTCCACACCTTGAAGCCCTGGGAGATGACGGTCTACGCCCGCGAGAAGATCCCTGCGCCCTGGACCATGGCGACCTCCGAGGCGGCACGGCTCCTGGAGATCCCCCCTGACCGTGAAGACGGCTGGATCACCAAGGGGATGGTGGGCGGCTATACCTACACGGAGTCCTTCGATCCGCCGCGGACGGCGCAGGCGGCCGCCGCCGCGCTCGGCGCGGGCACGCGCATGGTGCAGGAGCGCATCCAGGGGGACAATGTCCGCGCCTTCGTGCTGGGCAGCCGTGTGATCGGCGCGGCGGCCGTGGTCTCGCGGGAGGGCGACGAGACCGACTCGCGCCGCGGAGGGGCCAGGGTGCGACGGGTCACTCTTCCCGACGCCGTCGCGGCCGTCGCCGTGCGCGCGGTGGCCTGCTGGGGAATGCATTTCGCCGCGGTGGACTTCATGGTGGAAACCCGCAGCGGTCGCTACCTCGTCCTGGAGTGCAACTCGGCGCCGTTCTTCGTCAATTTCGAGGCGCAGTCGGGCTGCGACATCTCGAGCCGGCTCGCCGAGTATCTTCTGGGGCGGTAGGCCCGTCGCCCCCGGGGACCGCGAGGCCCCGCGCAAAGGGGAGAGGACATGAGCGAGAAAAGCGCCGGCCCGGACCGCACCGAGGTGATCACCGACCCCGCCCAGCTGCGCACCCCGCTGCTCCAGCGCATCCTGAACCTCATGCGCGAGAAGTACGACCCCGAGTTCGTGTTCCGGGGGCTGGGCACCATACCCTGGGCCGAACCGCCCTCCGACCTCTCCCGCGCGCGGATCGCTCTCGTCACCACCGCCTGCCTGCACCTCAAGGGGGACATCCCCTTCCGCGTCTTCGAGGAGAAATGGGGCGACCCGAGCTTCCGGCTCATCCCTCACGGCACCCCGGTCGGGGACCTGGACCTTGCCGCGGAATATGTGGACGAGAAATACCTGGTCCACGACACGGAGGTCGCCCTGCCCATGAACGCGCTGGACGCGCTGGTGCAAGAGGGCCTGGTGGGCTCCGCCGCGCCGCGCCACGCGAGCTTCGCCGAAGGCGTGGCGCGCCCCTATCCCGGGCTGGCCGAGAGCGCGGCCCGGGTCCGCGCCGAGTTCGCCGCGGACGGAGTGGATGGGGCGGTGATCCTGCCCACCTGCTCCCTCTGCGTGCAGAGCGTGTGCGTGATCGCAAGGGAGATCGAGCTGGGGGGGATGCCCACGGTCTGCATCTCCTATCTGCCCGAGCTCACGGAGATCCTGGGGGCGCCGCGCAGCCTCACCGTGCGCTTTCCCTTCGGCGCGCCCTGCGGCAATCCCGGCAACGGAGAGCTGCACCGCGCGGTGCTGCGGGAAGCGCTCCTCCTGCTGCGCGAGGCGAAGGAGCCGGGGGCGATGGCAGCCTCCGCCCATGCCTGGCGGGAATCCGATCCCGCCGCGCGATCCTGACGCCTCGACGCGCCGCATCCCGCGCCCGCTCGCCGCGCCCCGAAAAGCCGGGCGCCCGCGCACCTGAGGCACGCGGGCGCTCCTGAACACACCGTCGTGAAGATCCCGCCTATTGCCCCTTGAGCAGGATCTTGAGCATCTCGGGGCCGTTCTCCCAGAAGATCAGCACCACGCCCATGAGGGCGCCGCCGGCGATGATACCCGAGGCGATCGGGAAAAGGAACTCCTCGGCCTGCTTTGCCCGGCGCCGCTGCCAGATGTCCGCGATGAGCGCGCCGAGGAAGAAGAG
The DNA here is from genome assembly GCA_964633885.1 of uncultured bacterium. Lineage (GTDB taxonomy): Bacteria > Eisenbacteria > RBG-16-71-46 > JABDJR01 > JABDJR01 > CAVXKA01. The sequence goes on from CAZWKH010000039.1 coordinate 2,809, forward strand.
CACGCCGTAGTACCAGTGGAAGGTCCAGGCCAGACCGAGTCCGGCGGGCGACGGCATCCACTTCGCCCGCTTCGGGAAGAGCTTGGAGAGCACCGGCAGCAGGATCCCCACCAGCCCGCCGATGGCGATGGCCCAGAGCTTGACCGGGTGCATGTGGGAAAGCCCCAGGGCCATGGCCTCGGCCACGCCGCGCCAGGTCTGCGCCGCGGGAGCAGGGAAGCGGTCCGACCCGAGCACCGACGCGTCCGGCACCAGGACGCTGAAGGCCAGCACCGTCACCAGGGTGCCGGTGAAGATCCCGGCGAACTGGGCGAGGAACTGCTTGCGCGGGTTCGCGCCCAGGAGATACCCGCTCTTGAGGTCGGTGAGCAGGTCGGCGGAGGAGCTGGCCGCCCCGGCGGTGATGTTGGCGGCCATCAGGTTGACATTCATGTTGCCCGGCGCCACCCCGCCGAAGGTGAGCTGCATGATCTTGCCCATCGCCCCGATCGGCGTGGTGTCGGTCTCGCCGGTGACCCGGCAGGCCACCAGGGCGAGAGCAAAGGTGAGCACCACCGCCAGGGCGCTCTGCCAGTAGGGCATCCCGAAGGTGATGTGGGCCAGCCACCCCAGCCCGATGAGAGACGCGAGCTGCCCGCCCACGAACCAGGAGTTGGGAGCCTCGATGGCCGCGACCGGGTCCTCTGGACCACGGCCCCCCGGCCGCCGGGAGAGCATGGTCCCCAGGCCGCTGAAGGCGCGCATGGCGCTCTTCCACTGCAGGACTACCGCCATGATCCCCGAGGTGACCATGCATGCGGTTCCCGCCCAGAGGCTCCACTGCACGAGGTTGCGGAACTCGGTGAGCCCGGCGGCCTCGGGGACATGGGTCTGCACCCAGGGCACGAAGAGCATCCAGCAGGTGATGGAGCCGATCAGGATGCTGATCGACACCCGCAGCCCGACGAACATGCCGGCGGCGATGAAGATGGGATCCCACTGGAAGCTCACCGTCCGCCCGATCCATGCCGGGCCCAGCAGCTTCTCGCTCATCCAGCCCGTGAAAGCGGAGAGCTGGAACCTCTCCCACTGCGGGCTCACAAGCCGCAGGCCGTCCAGCCAGAACTGGTTCAGCGCCGCGAGCCCGCCCCAGATGCCCAGCGCCCGCGCCGCCCGCGTTCCCTTCTCCCCCGTGGAGTGCAGCGCGCGCAGGGTCTCCGCCGCCGCGATGCCGCTGGGGAAGCGGAGCTGCTCGATGTTGATCATCTGCCGCTTCATGGGCACGGCCATGGTCACCCCGAGCACGGCCAGAAAGAAGATCCAGCCCAGCAGCATGGGGATGGGCAGGGTCCGCTCGTTGATGAGGATGTAGGCCGACACCGCCGAGATGAGCGAGGCCCCCGTCGAGTACCCCGCCGAGGACGCGGTGGACTGCATGCAGTTGTTCTCGAGGATCGTCATCTTCGTCTTCGCCAGCCCCATCCGGTGGAAGGCCGTCCAGATGGTGTAGGAGAGGATGCAGGCCGTGATGGCCACCCCGAAGCTCCACCCCGCCTTGAGCCCGATGTAGAGGTTGGTCAGGGAGAGCACGCCGCCCAGGGCGGAGCCCATGAGCACGGCACGCCAGGTGAGCTGGGCCATGGAGTCGCCCCGGCCCCTGTAGCACTGCTCGAACCACTGCCTCTCGATCTCCTCCGGACTGCCCTCGAAGCCCTTGACGGGCAGTTCATAGGCGTCCTCGGCATGGGTGGTCAGCGCGGGGGCGGTGTTGGGGCCTGCCTTGTCGTCGGTGCAGGGCGCGGAGCGGGCCATGAGTCGACTCCCTGGGTGAGCGTCCTGGGACTGACCCGGGGACCCCGAGTCATGGAGGGGCAGGACCGCAATTGTTCTCCCTGGCGGGAGATCATTTCAAGGCGAAACCCCCGGAGCGAGGACGGAGATCACCGCCGGCTCCGTCGCGGGGGGAAGAATGGAGGCCCCGCCGCGCACCCGATCCGCGCCGAACGGCCCGGGTAGCGCCCGCGCGCGCAGCTCGCAGCTGCCGGGGCCGAACCACCGGGGGATCGGCAGCCGCACCACCTCCTCGCCTCCGCCGCTCCACCGCGCCGTCGGCAGGCCCCCCGCGAGAGGGATCTCGATGCCCGTGGCGCGTCCCCGCTCGACCAGGGGGCTCATGAGCAGGCGCCAGACGCGCCGAGGCGCCGCGCGCCAGAAGGACGCGCTCTCCGCCAGCACCACCAGCTCCACCCGGAGCCTGTACCCGCGCGGGTCGAGGCCCGCGACCGAGGGCGCGCTCCAGCGGACGCGCAGGGTGAGCGTGTCCCCGGCGGTGATCCGCGAGGCTGCGGGCTCGAGCCGCGTCACCGTCGGCGCCGGGTAGGCGAGGGAGGCCGGAGGGCGCGGGGGGGGAAGCGAACCCGCGCGGGGGGCGACGAGGGCCGCGGTGGGGGGCAGGAAGAGCAGCGCGTAGGCCGCGCCGTGGGATCCGAGATCGGTCTGCTCGAAATGCTCGGTGTCTGAGGCGAGGCAATCCATCCACGCGGAGGCCTCGGCGGGGCCCAACCAGGCCTCGCCGCGGGCCGCCGCCGCGCGGCGCGGCAGCACGAAGAGATCGGCCTCCTGCTCCTCGATGATCGCGGCCAGGGCTCCCCGGCTGCGCGCCCCGGCCGCGTCCAGCGAGTCGAAGGCCATGCGCGCGGGCGCAGGGAGGAGCGTCTCCCTTGCCTGCGCGGCGAGCCGCCAGGCCTCGGCGCGCGACCCCCGCGGATCCTTGGGGACGAAGGTCGAGCGGGCCGGAGTGTATGCGGCCAGAGCCGCTGCGGCGGCGGGATCGGAGAGCACCCGCGGCTCGCCCGTGATGTGGGCGCGCAGCGAGTCGGCGAGCGGCCGCAGGGACTCCGGTCCGGCCCGCCGCTCCGCGCGCAGCTTTCCCGGCGCGTAGGCGGAGTCGGCCACCCCGCTCACGAGGAGCCAGAGGGCCGCCGCCAGACCGAGCCCCAGGGTGACGAAGCGGTGCCAGGTGTGCCCCTCGGAGCGGACCAGCCCTCGAATCGCCCAGCCCAGCACCGCGACCAGGATCCACGCCAGGGGACAGAGCCGTGGAAGGAGGTGCACCACCTGCCCCAGGGAGTCCTCCACCCGGGGTGTGATCCAGGGCGTGTAGCCGAGGAGGAGTGTCAGGGCGGTGGCGGTGACGAAGTAGTACACGGCGATCCGCTGCGCCATCACGCGCAGCATGGCCGCGAGCCCCACCACCGCGAGGAGCGCGCCGAGGCGCAGCGCTCCCGGAATCTGCGCGGGGTCGAGGGTGAAGCGGCCGCCCCCGGTGAGGAGCATCCCCAGCGCGGGCACGCCCTGGGGCTCGAGCCCACCGAGCAGGATCGCGCGCAGCAGCAGGTAGCCGCCGCTCAGAAGCAGGACGGGCGCCCAGAGCACGATGAGCAGCGGCATCCCCTCGATCACGCGGTCCACCGAGAGCCAGGTGAAGGTGCCGATCGCCAGCAGCGCGATGATGAGGAGGACGCCCATCCCCAGGTGGGTCCCGAACACGGCGAGGGAGACCAGTCCCAGCGCGAGGCCGATCCGGGGATGCGGGCGGTCGAGCCCCTCCACGAAGAGGCCCACGCCCGTCCAGTAGGGGATCATGGCCCAGCGGTCGGGATAGGCGAGGAGCCGCAGGGCGTCGTTGGAGAACCCCGCGGTACTCACCAGCAGGTAGGCGACCGCCGAGGCCGCGGCGAGGTTCTCGTCGCGGAAGAGCGCCCTCCCGAGCGCGTAGGCCGCGAGCAGGAGGAGCGGCGCGAGGATCATGGGGAGCAGCTCCCACACCCGGTGGTGGGGGAGCTGGGACATGCGCGCGAAGAGGTCCACCAGACCATGGGCCAGGCTGCGGTGCGGATCGCCGCCCGCGAGCCCCAGCTGCTCGTGGTAGGCGGCGGCCGGGAACCCCGGGGTCGCCCAGCCTGCCAGCCGCGCCGCCCCCACCTGGTCCGCGCCGTCGGGCCGCAGAGAGAGTGGCGATCCGGTCGCAAGGGCCAGGATCACGACCAGGCCCAGGAGCACGGCGAGGCCCGCCTGCACCTGCGGTTCCATGCGGCGCACCTCCCGCGCTTCCCACCGCGCCGCGCGCCGCGCGCGGCCGGGGTTGCCGGGCAGGAGCAGGAAGACGAGGGCGCTCCCCGCCGAGAGCAGGGTCAGCAGGAACGCGACGGCGTCCGCGGGAAGCCACCCCGCGGCCCGCGCCTGAAGCGCCAGGTAGGCCACGGCCATGGCCGCGCATGCCTGCAGGGGGAGGCGGGCGGGCAGACCGGTATGCGGCTTTGTGAGAAGATTCCCGAGCCAGACGCCGGGGATCCACAGGGTCCAGGCGGCGAGGAGAAGGCGGGCAAAGGGAGGCCCCCCTTCGTTCTGGGTCACGAGCAGCAGCGTCTGACCCAGAGCGATGAGGAACGAGAGAGGCCAGAACCACGATATGCGCTGCGAGTACACTCCGGTGTTCCACCTCATGCCCAGAGGAACGGCGCTGACGGCCGCCGCATCCTACCAAGAGCGCGGAGTTCCGGTCAGGGGGTTGCCCCGCGAATCCCTCTGGGGGCCCGCCGCGAGGCCTCGCCGCGAGGCCCGCCGGCCGTGACCTCCACGCAGTTCACCCTGCCCCCCGAGTCCCCCTTTGGTCGCGCGACCCTTCCGGTTCTGGCGCTGAGCCTCGGCGTGCTCTTCGCCGTCACGCGTCCGCCCGCCACGCCGCCGCTTATCACCGCGCTGTTCGGGCTACTCGGCGTGGCCTACCTGCCCGGCCTCGCCGCCGCGCTCTGGGTGGAGAACCGCTTCGGGCTCTGGGCCTCATGGATCCTGCCCCTCATCCTTGCCCCCGTGCTCTCGGTGAGCGCCGGGCTCCTGCTCAACCAGAGCGGAGTGCGTCTGGACGACACCGCCCCCTGGATCGTCTTCCTCTCGGTCCTCGCCGTGGTCTTCGCCCCGCCGCCGCGGCGGGAGATCGAGGACTACGCGGTCTCCATGGAGATGCCCGGCTTCCTGCGGCTGCGTTCGGACCGCCAGCAGGTCATCGGGCTGGCCATCGCGGTGCTGGCCCTCATCGCGCTGCCCTTGCTTTCGCGGGCGTGGATCCGCTCCTGCGGCGACGCCGCCGTGGATCTCGCCGCAACGGAGGCGATCCTCGCCCGCGGCCTTCCCGCGCAGGACCCTCTCATGGCCGGGCTCCCTTTCCGCTCCTTCTGGGCCTTCCACGCCTACCTGTCCGTTCTGCACGGCGCGACCCGCATGGAGCCGGACATGCTTCTCCTGGGGGGGAGTCTCATCGCCGCCTTCGTTCTGATCTTCACCGGCTACCGGCTCCTCAACCAGCTCGCCCTGCCCCACGCGCGCTCCCTCTGGGGTGCCGCCTTCCTGTTCTTCTCGCTCAACGGCCTGTTCTGGCTTCTGATTCCCCTGCGGACCCTGTCGCCGGTGCGCGTCGAGGCCGGCTTCACCGAGCGGCTGCTCGCGCCTCTGACCCTGGACCCCATGGGTCGATCTCTGGCGCTGCCGCCCCAGGGCACCTTCTTCCTGGAGCGCTTCTTCACCGCGGGGCCCTTCGTCCTCGCCCTGGTCTACATGCTTCTCTTCCTGATGGCCACCATGGCCTCGGTGGGGGAGAACCGGCTGCGCTGGAACCTGCTCGCGTTCCTGGCCGGCCTGGGGATGCTGCTCTTCCACAGCGGGGTGGGGCTTACGATCCTCGCCGTGACCCTGATCTCGATCCCGGTGATCTGGATCGCGGCGAGGTTGAACCCGTTCCGGGGCCAGGGATGGGCGCTGACGGGGACCATTCTGCCCATGGGGCTTGCGCTCCTGGCCGCCGCGCCCTATCTGGCTCATCTGCTGCGCCGGGGCCCCGTCGACTACGCCGCATTCCTTCAGCTCTCTCCGCGAAACATCCTGCTCGTCCTGGGCGCGCTGCTGCCCTCTCTCCTCCTGGGCGCGGGGGTGCTGGTGCGATTCCTGGCCGGAAGCGACATCCGGCGCCAGGCCTGGACCGTCTGGACGGTTCTCCTCCTCACCCTCTCCCTGCTCCTGCTCTTCCCGGGACCCCAGCCGCTGCTCGGCCCGATCACCCTCGCCCATGTGCCCATCTCTCTGGCCGCCGGGTCCGCCGTTCCCCTTCTCTGGCAGCGCGTGCGGGGTGGGGCCCGCGCCGGGGTGGCGATCGCCCTCTTCCTGATCCTCGTGCCCCGCACCCTGCTCGGGGTGGTGGCCTACATGACCGCGCCTGCGCCGCCGGTCGCGGGACCCGAGGCCCGTGAGGCGGCCGCATGGCTGGCGGAGCACAGCCCCGCCCGCGCGGTGGTGGCGGATGTGGCTCCGGACATTGCCCTGGCGGCCCGCCGCACCGCGCTCTACGGCCGCCCCGCTCGGGATTGGACGGGGTCCTATCGGTTGAACGCGATGGTCAAGCGCAAGGCTGCCCAGACCGCCCTGCTCCGCGGCACCAGGCCAGATCCCGAGCAGGCCGATCTCCTGCTCGCGTTCGGCGCGCCCATCTATGTGGTGGAGCGGTCGCCAAAGAACCCCGGGACCGGGTCGCGCAGCGATGCCCGGGAGCTCTTCGCGAACCGGGAGTACCGCATCTGGCTCTGGCTTCCCTCCGTCGGCGGCTCGCCGGATTCCACGCGGTGAACGGGACGGGCCTGCATGGCTGACTCGCGGCGGTGGCATGGCCTCGAGCTGCGCGCCCCCGCGCCGGCGATGGAGCAGATCGCGGCGACGCTCTCCGCCTATCCCGTGACGGGGCTCGAGGAGGATGCGCAGGATCCGGGGCGTTTGACCGCCTTCGCCGCGACGGCCTGGGATCTGGAGCAGGTCGCCGCGGAGATCCGCGACTGCGTTACCCGCGCAGGGGGGGATCCCGAGTCCGTCCGCCTGGCCGCCTTCACCGTCGAGGAGGAGGACTGGCTGCGGGTCTGGAAGCAGGGATGGCGTCCCACCCCGCTGGGCCGGCGGCTCATGGTCCTGCCGGCCTGGTGGACGGAGCCCGCCGACAGCGAGCGCGCGACGGTGCGCATCGAGCCCGGGAGCGCTTTCGGCACCGGGACCCATGTGAGCACCGCCCTCGCCTGGGAGCTGCTCGAGCCCTGCGTCCCCGGGGCGCGACGGCTTCTGGATGTGGGCGCGGGCAGCGGTCTCCTGGCCTTGGGCGCGCTGGCGCTCGAGGCCGGCTTGCGGGCGGTCCTCACCGAGGCCGACCGCGGCGCCTTCTCGTCCCTGCAAGGCAACCTTGCCGGGAACGGCGCGCAGGTCCGGGCGATGCCGCTGCTGGCCGAGACCCTCCCGTTCCGGGACGGGATCTTCGATCTGGCCGTCGCCAACCTCACTGCCCGTGAGCAGCGGGTCGTGGATGGGGACCTCGGCCGGGTCCTTGCCCCCGGGGCGCGGATCGTCCTCTCGGGGCTGCGGGAGGAGCAGGCTGAGGAGGCCTCGGCTCGGTGGCGCCGGCGCGGTTGCTCCCTGGAGGCCGAGCTGCGCCGCGAGGACTGGGCAGCCTTGCGGTGGCGCCTGCCCGGGGCGGTCCAGGAGCCGCTTGCCCTCCCGGCTCAACCCGCCCTCCCCCCCGGCCGATAACCGAGCGGGGCCGGCTCGCGCCGCGGGCCGCTTGCTCGCTCGTGGCGGGCGCTCCTCCGCGGCGAAGGCCGGCGCGAGGCACCCCGTTCATCGGAGAGGGTTGAACCATGATCAGAGGCCTGTTCGGCGTGGCGCTCTTCGTCCTGGCCATCCATGTGGCCTATATCTTCATCTCCCCCCCCATCAAGAACACCATGCTCGAGGGGAAGATGGAGGAGGTGGCCAAGAACAGGGTCCTGCGCACCGAGAGGGATGTGCGCTGGCTGGTGATGGAGTTCGTCGACGAGAAGAAGATCCCCCTGCGCCCCGAGGAGTTGGTGGTCCACTTCGGGCAGGGTCAGACGACCATCGCCGCGCATTACAAGGTCGTGAGCCGGTTCTGGTTCTACGAGCGGGAGTACGAGTTCTTTCCGGCTTCCTCGGACGACGCCCGGTTGACGCCCCACCGGTCGCAGCAGGCCTCTACCGGCCGGCGCGGAGTGCGCGCCGGGCACTGAGCCGCCTCTCCCGTCCCCCCGAAACGCCTACCCCTCGGCGTGCCCAGACGGTACATTCAACGGGCACGCCGCCGAACCGGCGGCGATCCACGACCCCGACCCGAGAGCGCCACCTTGCGGCCCAGAATGCCCGACCCACCCGATCCGCGCGGACCCGACGAGAGCCCGGTCACGGGCGCGGCCAACATCATCGGCCGCAGCCCGCGCATTCAGCGCATCTTCCGGTTCATCTCGAAGATCGCCCCCACGGAGAGCGCAGTTCTCATCACCGGCGAATCGGGCACCGGCAAGGAGCTTCTCGCCCGCTCCATCCACTACCAGAGCCGCAGGGCCCACAAGCCTTTCCTGGCCCTCAACTGCGGAGCGCTGCCGGAGAACCTCCTCGAGAGCGAGCTCTTCGGCCATGTGCGCGGCTCCTTTACAGGTGCGACCTCGGACAAGAAGGGCCTCTTTGAGCAGGCCGACGGGGGCACTCTCTTCCTGGACGAGGTGGGCGAGCTCCTGCAGCCCAGCCAGGTCAAGCTGCTGCGCGTGCTGCAGGACGGCGAGGTGCGCCGGGTGGGGGCGAATGTCTCGGTGCGCGTCGATGTCCGCATCATCTCCGCGACCAACCGCGACCTGCGCGCCGACATGGAGGAGGGCCGCTTCCGCGAAGACCTCTACTACCGGCTCAATGTCTTCCAGATCGAGATCCCTCCGCTGCGCGAGCGCCGCGAGGACATCCCGCTCCTCGCCGCCTACTTCCTGGAGCGCTACGCGACGAAGATGAAGAAGGCGGTGAGCGACTTCTCGCCGGAGGCGCAGGAGCTGCTCCTGCGCTACCCCTATCCCGGCAATGTGCGGGAGCTGGAAAACGCGGTGCAGCGCGCGGTGGCCCTCGCCGAGGATGTGGTGATCCGCCCGGAGGACCTGCCGCCCCTCCTGCGCCGCCGCGAACGGCGTCAGCCGCGACGACCCGGATGGCCGAGCCAACGTGTTCGACGAGCTGCCCCGCTTGCGCGGACAGAAATGGATCGCCATCGGGCGTCTGGACTTCAATCGCCGCGTCGGCCGCCACTGGCGTGCCGGCCTTGGTCACGACCTGTCCACCGACGCGGACCTGCCCGGCGAGGATGAGCGCGCGGGCGCGCTCGCGCGAAGCCGCCAGTCCGCGTTCGACCAGGGCGACGTCGAGACGGGTTGTCTTGCTCAATTCGTGCGCGAGAGGACCCAGCTGGCGATCGCGGGGAGCCGGCCGTGCACGCGCGCAGAGGCGAGCGCATC
>CAZWKH010000040.1:0-12114 GCA_964633885.1 uncultured bacterium
GCAGCCGGATGCCGCCGCGCCCAGCGCATCGAGAAGGGTCTGCACCATTCCCCGCGAGAGCCCGCGCTCGATCGGCTCGGGAACCACCAAACAGAGCCGCGCGCTCGCGGCGTCAAAGCCGGCGAGCGCTCCCCCCGGGAAGGGGGAAAGATAGCGGTTTGGTTTCGAGACCCGCGGAAGGACACACTCCTCCAGCCGGTCCAAGGCGCTGTTCATCTATCCCGTGATCCAAAGACTGGGCCGGTTCTAGCCCGGGGACCCATGGGGCCGCCGAACCCGGTGGGGGGAACGCCGGCGGGAGCCCGCTCAAGGGCAAGCCAAAGTGAGCGAGTAAAATAGCATGGGGTGCCGAAATCCCTCAATGGGTTTTCCTTGAGCTTCACCGAGGCGGTCACGCCAGGGCCAGGGCGACCGGAACCACCCTGCGCGCCCCTGCCGCGGTGAGGACCCGCGCGGCTGCGAGCAAAGTGGCCCCGGTGGTGCAGACATCGTCCACCAGGACCCAGTCGCGCCCCTGCACCCATCCGGGCTGAACCGCGCGGAAGGCATCGGCGACATTGGCCGCCCGCTTCTTCTCCGCCAGGCGGGCCTGGGGACGGGTGGCGCGGCCGCGCTCGAGGAGGTCCGGGACCCATGGGATCCCCCAGGTCGCCGCCGCCGCGCGACCGAGCAGCGCGGCCTGGTTGTAACCGCGCTCGCGGAGCCGGGTCCGATGCAGGGGCACCGCGGTCACGCCCTGAGCCGCGGGGCTCTCCACCCGCACGATGAGAAGCCGCGCCAGCGCGCGGCCGAGATCGTCGCGGGCATCGTACTTGAAGGCGTGGATGATTCCGTCGAGGGGCGCCTCCATCCACCAGCCGGCGCGGCCGAGCAGCGCGGCATGCTCCTCACGCCGGCAGCCCAGACCCGCTTCGCGACCGCCGCGGCGGCGCTGCTCGGCACGGCAGGCGATGCAGAGCGGCTCCGCGGGGACCGGCCGCAGCGCCCGCCGGCAGGCCGTGCACAGCCAGCGGTCGGCGGAGATCTCGCGGCGGCAGCCGGGGCAAAGCGGGGGGAGGATCGCGTCGAGGAGAGCGCGGTGCGCCTGACGCGCCGCGATGCGCAGGGCGCGGCGAGCGGCGGGGTGCGGTCCGGCGAGGTCGAGGGCGATCGAGTGCAGCGTGACACGAGACATGGTCCGTCCTCACGGACGGGCGGGTTCGGGCGGGGTACCCGATGGTACACCGCGGTGCGGGCGGCGTCTCGCCCCTCGACCCCTGTGATCAGCGCGTTCGGCGGAACGCCACCACATGGAAATTGCGCTCGGTGCCCGCCTCCAGTTCCATGACCCGCGTGAAGCGGGGGTCGTTGCGCAGCAGCGTGTCGGGCACATCCCCCCACAGGCGGTCGCCGTAGTGGTTCTCCCACAGGACGAGGCTCCCCACCGGCGCCTTCTCCAGGTTCGCTCGGGTCAGGCGCGGGGTGCGCGTGAGGTCGTAACGGTCCCGTCCGGTGAGGAACGCGAACCAGGGATGGTTGGTGTAGACGACGGCCTGGTCGAGACCGATCCGTCGCAGTTGCTCGATGGAAACACGAATGGCATCCCGCTCCGGGTCCAGGCCGATGGGTTTCACCGTGAGCAGCGCGATCGCGGCCATGGATCCGGCGACGAGGAGGGGACCCCAGCGCCTCACCCCCGCGATGCGCAGGAGGGGCATGACCGCGGCCAGGCCCGCGGTGGCCATCCAGCGCCACTCCACCCGGCCCGGAACCGGGATGGCGTGGAAGGTGAGCCGGTGCGAGAGGAAGAGAGCCGTGAAGCCCGTCCATGCGGCGGCAAAGACGAGGAGTCCCCATCGGGCCCGGCGCGCGGCCTCGAGCCACTCCCCCGCTCCCCAGAGAGCCACCAGCGCCAGCGCGGGAGCGAAGGCCACCACATGGCGCAGGAAACCGACGCTGCGGCCGAAGGGCAGCGCGTCCCAGGCCAGAAGACAGAGCGCGGCCGTGTGCAGGAGCACCATGGCCGCGGCCAGCCCCGGAAAGGCAGCCGGTCGCGTGGAGCGCGCCGAGGCCTCGGCGCGCCCGCGCCGGATGCGTGCGGCGAGGGCCGACATGAAGAAGAAGAGCATCACCGGTCCGAAAGCCACGATTGCGTGACGCAGGTACTGATCGGGGCCGAGACTCAAGAGCGGCTTCTTGCCGCCCAGGACCAGAACGAAGAGCGGCTCGCCGCTCATCGCGTAACCGGCGAGGTTCCAGACCGCGAGCGGGATCAGCGCGCCCACGCGATCGCGCCACCGTATGGATCGCCACGCGGCCAGGAGCACCAGCGCGGTGAGCACCCCCGCGTCGATGCGGGCCAGAGGCAGAAAGCCGGCCAGCCACACCGCGCGGCCCGGCCGGCCCGCGTGCCACGCCCAAAGGAGCGCCGCCACCAGCGCGGCGGCGAAGGGCTCCGCGAGGCCGCTGTAGGAAAGCTCCAGGACCAGGGGCTGGAAGAAGAAGAGGAGGGCCGCCAGCCATGGGGAGGCCATCCCAGCGGCACGCGCCGCCATGCCGATGGCCGCCGCCGCGAAGGCGGTGACCACCGCCGTGGTCGTCTCGACGCCGCCGTAGCCCCAGAGCCTGGCCGGCGCTGCGAAGACCGCCACCGGTAGCGGCATCCCCCACCGGTCCAGGAGCAGGGCGGGGTCCTTCCAGACCTGTCGCGCGAGGTAGTAGCGGTCCACATCGTCGTCCTGGTAGGTCCCCGACGACCGATCCGCGTAGACCAGCGCGACCACCAGGCAAAGGAAGGCGGCGGCGAAGACGAGGTTGCGGTCCGTCGACTTCCGGGCCGGTCGGGGTTGCGCCATGGGTCAGACCTCGTTCCGTCTCACGGAGACATTGATCAGCAGGCCGCAGAGCATGAGCACGGTCAGGAGAAAGGTGCCTCCGTAGGAAAGGAACGGAAGCGGGAGACCGGTCACCGGCGCCAGGCCCAGAGTCATGCTCACATTGACGGCGACATGAAAGACGAAGATGCCGCAGATGCCCACCACCAGCGTCCCCGCGAAGCGGCTGCGCGTCCGGGTGGCCAGGAGCAGGGTCCGCTGCACCAGCAGCGCGTAGAGGAGCAGGACGACCAGGCAGCCGACCAGGCCGAACTCCTCGCCCAACACCGAAAAGATGAAGTCGGTGTGCTGCTGGGGCAGGAAGGCGAGGCCCTTCTGGGTGCCCTCGAGGAAGCCCTTCCCGAGGAGGCCGCCGGAGCCGATGGCGATCTTGGACTGGATGACCTGGTACCCTGCCCCCACCCGGTCGTGGTCCGGATTGATGAAGGTGATCACCCTCTGCTGCTGGTAGGGCTTGAGCGAATTCCAGAGGATGGGGGTGGCTGCTCCCACCGCCATGTTGAGGGCGAGGACCGCGACCACGATGTTGCGCCGCGCGCGCGAGGCTCCCAGGGCGAAGGCCACCGCTCCCAGAAAGAGCAGCCAGACCCACAGGTTGAGCGAGAGGATCGCGCTCAGGAGAGGCGACGCCAGGATGAGGATGACTCCCACGGGAAGCCCTGCCCAGAAGAGCATGGGCACCACCGCCGCGGGGATGCTGAGCGAGGTGCCGAGATCCGGCTCGAGCAGGATGAGCAGGAACACGCCGCCCGCGGCGGCCGCCGCTGGGAAGACATGGCTCCAGCGGCGGACATCGAAGCGCGGCCGCGCCAGCATGCGCGCGACCAGGAGCAGCGTGGCCAGCTTGGCCAGCTCCGAGGGCTGGAACTGGAATCCCCCGATGCTCAGCCAGCGCGTCGCCCCCAGCCTCTCCACGCCGAACACCGGAACGGCCAGCAGCAGCACCACGGAGATCGCGAAGAGGAAGGGGCTGTATTCCTCCCAGAGCCGGAAGGGGAGGGCCGCGGCGACGAGGAGCGCCAGCAATCCCAGGCCCATCCATCCCAATTGCCGGGCGAAGAGACCGCTCCGCCCCGGCAGAGCGGGCACATGGCTCGCCGAGTACACGAGCACCAGCCCCACTCCCAGAAGCGCCAGCACCGCCAGCACGAGGAGCCAGTCGAGGTTGCGCAGCGAGCGGCGCGGCATCAGTCCGTGTCCCCCACCGTCACCAGGAGCGAGTCCTCGACGCCGAAGTAGCCCGCGAGGATGCGGCGGGCGATGGGGGCGCAGACCGAGCCGCCATGCCCCCGGTTTTCCATCACCAGCGCCAGAGCCACCTCGGGATCCTCCGCCGGGGCAAAGGCGATGAAGAGCGCGTGGTCGTACCCGGGGTTCTGCGCAGTGCCCGTCTTGGCGGCGACGGAGATTCCGGGGAGCTGCACGCTGCGCGCGGTGCCCTCGGTGACGGCGGCCCGCATCCCCAGGCGCACCTCGTGCACCGCCCTCGAGTCGAGCGGGAGGCGGACCGGCGGGCGAGGAGGCGGCGGCTCGTCGTGGCGCGACTGCCGGTGCTCCTGCCCCAGTTCCATGAGGAGCCTCGGAACCGGCCGGATCCCGCCCCGGGCAAAGGTGGCCGTGGCCTGGGCAAGTTCGACGGGCGTGAGCAGCACCTCGCCCTGACCGATGATGAGATTGAGCGACTGGCCCTGGCTCCAGCCCCGCTTGCCGTAGCGTCGATCGTAGTACCCGGAGTCGGGAACGAGACCCCCGCGCTCGCCGGGCAGATCCACGCCGGTCGGCTGGGTCACGCCGAAGAGCTGTGCCGCGCGGGCGATGCCGTCCACGCCGAGGGTGGGCGCCACCTGGTAGAAGAAGACGTCGCAGGACTGCGCGAGCGCGCCCTGCGGATCGAGAGAGCCATGTCCGGCGTGCTTCCAGCAACGGAAGGAGCGGTTGCCGAAACGGTAGCTCCCGAAGCAGGGGCTCAGTCCCTGCCCCGGATGCACGATGCCTTCGGCCAGGAGCGCGTACTGGGTGATCGGCTTGAATACGGAACCCGGTGGGTACTGCGACTGGATCGCGCGGTTGAGCAGCGGTGCCCCCTCGCGGTTGAGCGCCTCCCACTCCTCCGGGGACAGGGGCGCGAAGGCGTTGGGGCTGAAGTTGGGCCGGCTCGCCATGGCCAGGATCTCGCCGCTGCGCGCGTCCAGGAGAACGCCTGCGCCGCGCACCTCGGGCGGCTCCCCGTGGCCGTCGTAGCGCGCCTCCCCCATCGCCTCTTCCATCACCCGCTGGAGCTTCGCGTCCAGGGTGAGGGTAAGATCCCTTCCCGCGCGGGGCGGCACGGGTTCGGCGCGGATGAACTCCTCGCTGCGCCGTCCCAGCGCGTCCACCTCCACATAGCGGATGCCGTCCTCGCCGCGAAGCTGATCCTCGTACTGGAGTTCGATTCCCGACTTCCCGATCAGCGATCCTGGCCTGTAGCCGAGGGCGGCCAACCGCTCGAGGTCCTTCTCGCCCACCTCACCCACATAGCCCAGCACATGGGCGGCCAGCGAGTCGGCCGGGTAGTAGCGCTGCGGCTGCACCTCCACCGCGACGCCGGGAAGCTCGGAACGGTGCTCCTCGACGCGGGCCACCATCAGGGTGTCGGCGTTGCGCTCGAGGCGGACCGGCTGATAGGAGGAGCGGGCGTCCCGTGCCACCGCGCGCCGGTAGCGCTCGAGGTCGCCTCCCACCAGCTCGGCCAGCCGGGCCAGCGCGGCGTCCAGCCGCTCGGGGTGGCGGACGAAGCGCTCGTGATGCGGGTCCACCACGATGGAGAAGGCGGGCACCATCTCGGCGAGCACCTCGCCGTGGCGGTCGAGGATCCGCCCGCGCGGACCCCGCAGGTACTCCGGCCGCAGCCAGTTCTGCTCGGAGAGCTCCCGGCTGCGCTCCGAGTAGACCACCTGCAGGAAGAACAGGCGGCCCAGGATGACGGCGAAGATGCCCAGCGCCACGACCCCGAGGAGGAGCGCGCGCTCGCGGCGGTCACTGCCGTTTGACGAGAATCTTCGGCGCATGGAGCCTGACCCGCATGTGGAGGAGCCGTTCGATGCCCGCCAGTGCGAGGGGCACCGCCAGGGCCGTGAGCGCGGCGGAGGGGAATCCGATGCCGAGCATGTAGCGCGGCAAGGCGCCGGGCTCGCCCCCGCCCAGGAGCAGGAAGCTCAGGGCCGACTTGACGAGGCCGGCGACGAAGAGGAAGAGGACCTGGGTGAGCGGCGACTCGCGGTAGACGCTGCGCGAGAAGGATCCCGCCAGCCAGCCCACCAGCGACATCGGCAGGGCCTCGACGCCGATCACATTGCCGTAGATGAGGTCGCGCAGCACGCCGAGCAGGAAGCCGGCGGCGGCACCGGCCGGGGGTTTGCGCGCCAGGGCGATGAGCACGACGAGACCAAGGAGGAAGTCGGGGTGCGCCGGGAACCGCGCGAACAGGGAGAGCCGCACCGCCTCCAGGACCAGCGCCAGCGCGAGAACCAGCAGGGTCCGCATCACTGCGAGTCCTTCTTCGCCGGCTCCGGGGGGATCCATGGTCCGAGCTCGTCATCCGCCGGCGGCGGCAGCGGAGGAGGGAGTTCCCGGATCGCCGCAGAATCCGCGGCCGCGCTGTCCCCCGGCGCGCCGAGGCTGTCTCCCGCCGCGGCGGCGCTGTCGGCGCCCCCCCCCTCCGGCGGCGCGGATGCCGGCGAGGGGCTGAAGGTCTCGGCGGGCCAGGAGGGGCCCGGCCCCGGCAGGAGCACGAAGACCTCCTCCAGCCGGAAGAAGGTGCCGAAGGGGCGCAGCGTCGCCTCCTTGAGCAGCCGGTCCGGGGGCTCCTCGATGTCGCTCACCACACCCAGGAGGAGTCCCGGTGGAAACACGCCGCCCAACCCGCTGGTGAGCAGCGTGTCGCCCGACACCATGTCGGCGTGGAGCGGAACCTTGGTGATCCGCAGACGGCTCGCGCCGGGATCCCAGTCGACGATCCCGAGCACGCGGCTGCGCGCCACCCTCGCGCTCACCGGCGTGTTCTCGTTGCGCAGGAGGCGCACCCGCGCCTGCCGGCTCTCGACCTGATCGACCACGCCGACCAGCCCCCGGACCGTCACCACCGGCTCGCCTCCCAGAAGGCCGCGGTCGTATCCGACGCTGATCCAGGCCACGCCGCGCAGGGGATCCAGGTCGAGACCGATCACCCGGGCGGGCAGGGTACGGTACCCAGGCGGAGGCTCGTAGCCCAGCATCGCGCGCAACCGGATGTTTTCCCGCTCCGCCTCGCGCAGGCGCTCCAGCTCGAGCTGGGTGTCCATGACGCGCTGCGACGGACCGCGCGAGCGGGTGAAGAGCCGGGAGACCTTGAGCGGCTGGGAGAGCACCTTCATGAGGCCGCCCGCCGCGCCCTCCGCCGCCGGGGCGAGCACCGGGGGCCGGCGCAGCACGCTCACCGTGCTCGCGCCGACCAGCACCGCGGCCGCGAGCAGGACGACGAGAAGCCCGCGGCGGCGGTCGAAGAAGGCCACCGCCCGCTGGACCGCCTCGATGAGCAGGTTGAGGAAGGGCATGACGGGAGAGCCGGCGGTTCCGGGACCCTAGTCCCGGAACGACTTCATGAGGACTTTCTCGTACAGCTCCAGATTCTCCAGGACCTTGCCCGTGCCCAGCACCACGCACAGGAGCGCCTCGTCGGAAACCGTGATCGGCAGGTTGGTGGCCTCGCGCAGGAGGATGTCCAGCCCGCGCAGCAAGCTCCCTCCGCCGGTCATGAGGATCCCACGGTCCACGATGTCGGCGGCCAGTTCCGGAGGCGTCTGCTCGAGCGAGGTGCGCAATGCCTCGACAATCTGGCCGATCGGCTCCTGGAGCGCCTCGCGGATCTCGTTGGAGCTGACCTTGATCGTCTTGGGGATGCCGCCGATGAGGTCCCGCCCCTTGATCTCCATCTCCTCCTCTTCCTCGAGCGGGAACGCGGACCCGATCCGGATCTTGATCTGCTCCGCGGTCTGGTCGCCGATGAGGAGGTTGTAGGCGCGCTTCACATACTGGACGATGGCCTCGTCCATCTTGTCCCCGCCGACCCGTACCGAGGTGTCGTGCACGATGCCGTTCAGGGTCATGACCGCGATCTCGGTGGTGCCGCCGCCGATGTCGATGACCATGTTGCCGCAGGGCTTGTCCACCGGCAGGCCGACGCCGATCGCGGCTGCGATGGGCTCGGCCACGAGGAGCACCTCGCGCGCGCCCGCCGCCTCCGAAGAGTCGCGCACGGCGCGCTTCTCGACCTCCGTGATACCGGAGGGAACGGCCACTATGACGCGGGGGCGCACCAGGAACTTCCGCTTCTGCACCCGCTGCACGAACTCGCGGATCATGTCCTCGGTCTTTTCAAAGTCGCTGATGACGCCGTTCTGCATCGGGCGCACGGCGATGATTTCCTCCGGCGTGCGGCCCAGCATCTCCTTGGCTTCCTTGCCCACCGCCAGCACGCGTCCCGTGCTGCGGTCCACCGCGACCACCGAGGGCTCGTTGAGCACGATGCCCTTGCCCTTGACGTACACCAGGGTGTTGGCGGTGCCGAGATCGATGGCGACATCGGTGGTGAAGACGCTCATCAACCGGTCGAACATTCCGTTCACTGTCCTTTCGGAAGTCTCGATGAGGGTGGGGACGCTTGAGGACAGAGAGCGCCCGTCCAGGAACGCTAACCCTCTAAGCCGTAAACCGATGGGACGCTAGCAAAGGCTTTGCGGACCCGACAAGGGGAAACGGTCAGATCGCTGCGGGAAGGCGGGTTCGGCGGGCCAGGACGCTCCGGCACTCCGCGCTCAGCCGCTGCAGCCGCTCGGCGTGCCGGACCCTTTCGCCGTCCGGCCGTCCGCCGTCCCGCAGCCGCAGTGAGGCGCTGTCGAGGAGCCGCGCCGCGCGCTCGAGATCGCCGAGGTCGCGGCGCGCGATGTCCCCGGCGCGCTCCAGCGCCGAGGCCGCGCGCCTTCCCGAGCCCTCCGCCGCCCCCGCGCGTTCGTAGAGATCCGCGGCGCGCAGGAGTTCGCCCGCGCTCTCCAGCCCCTGTGCGACGCGCAGGAGCGCCCGGGGATCGGGCGAGGCCGCGGCGTCGAGACGCGTCATCTCCTCCGCCACCTCGGCGGCTTCCACCCAGGCACCCCGCGCCGCCAGGAGCGCAAAGCCGGCCCGGTAGGCGGCCAGCGCCTCACGGTCGCGCTTGAGGAGCCGTTGACAGCGCGCCTCGCCGAGCAGCCCCTGCGGATCCTCGCCCCGTCGCTCACGGTAGGCCTCGTACTCGCCCAGGGCCGCGTACCAGTTGGCCTCCTCCAGATAGCGCTCCGCGCGCAGGAGCCGCCGCTCGCCGAGCCCACGGCCGAACTGCGCCCCCGCCACACCGGCTCCCAGGCCGAGGAGGAGCCCCGCGAAGTGGGCCCAGTAGGCGGTCGCCCCCCGAGGGTCGTCCAGGGCGACCAGGGCGTACACGGCCTGGAGCCCGGTCCAGACCAGGAGCGCCGCCCAGGCCGGGATGGAGGCGACTCCGCCCCGGGCGGTCCCGCGCAGGAAGGCAAAGGTGGCATGGGCCACCCGCACCCGCAGGAACCAGCAGCGGGCGGCGAAGAGCCCCATGAGACCCGCGATGGCACCCGAGGCTCCCAGCACCACCACCCCCTGCTGCTCCGGATGGAGGAACCCCGCGATCTCCGCCTCGACCAGCATGGAGACGAGGCCGCTGAGCAGGTAGATCCCGAGGAACAGGGGCCTGCCCACCCGATCTTCGAGGGCCGGACCGAAGGTCGCGAGGTAGAGGAGGTTGCCGGCGAGGTGCAGGAGATCGGCGTGCACGAAGCAGGCGGTGAAGGCCTGCAGGAGGGTCGGCTCATCCGTGGACAGGACGAGCAGGTCCCAGAGGTGCACGGTGGGGGCGAAGTAGTTGAGCAGGTAATGCACCAGCGCGAGCCCCGACGCGAGCCCCAGCGTGACCGCGGGGGGGCGCCGGAGCGTCGTCTCCGTGCCTAGCGGGAAGTAGTAGAAATAGTACATGGGCCCTGCCCCGGTATCGGCACCGGGGCGGGGCCCATTGAGAGGCGTCCGGGGTCCGCCCCGGGCGGGGCGGCGCCTCGGCAAGGAACCTAGAAGTAGTAGGTCCCGGTGATGCGCGTGAGCGGCCGGCTCGACTCCCCGCTGAAGAGGTAGCCGCCGGTGAACAGCGCGTCGGGGTTCACGGTGGCGTCCACATCGAGGTGATCGAAGTGGAGGCCCATGCCGAGCCCGAAGAAGTACCGGGAGGAGACCGCGTCGCTGTCGACTCCGTCCTCGATTCCGGGGTCCACGGTGCTCAGGTCGATGGTCTTGGTGGCTCCCACCCGGGCGGTCAGCCAGTCGTACATGTCGAACTCGAGAGCGATGAAGAGGGCGGGGAGATCCCAGCGCGAGAACTCCGCGCTCCGGTCCCCCGTCAGGTAATTGCTGCGCTTCAGGTAGTTCGCGGCCACGCCGAGGATGAGCAGGTCGTCCCCGTTCACCTCGTGGTGGGCCGCAATGCCCATGTTGAGGCGGTCGGTGCGGGTGACGTCGGCGTCCTCTTCCGCGGTGAGGTCCGTCCGCCCGTAGCTGAGCAGGGGCACCAGGGTGGTCTTCTCGCTCACCTCGCTCATCATGCGGCCCACCAGACGGTAGCTCAGGTTGCCCGCGTCCTGCCCGATCAGGTTCCCCGAGGTGTTGGTGGCCTCCCAGCTGTACCGCGCCAGCTCGCCGGCCAGCTCCAGGGAGCTGCGGTCACCCACATCGAACTTCGCGCCGACCAGGAAGCTGAGCAGGTTCGCCCCCTGCCCGTTCCAGTTGGCAGGAGTCCGCCGGAAGTCCCCGGTCTCCACGCTGCTGTCCACCCACACGAGACCGGCGCCCAGCGCCATGCCGGAGAACTGCTTGGCCCAGCTGAAATCCAGCTCGGCCGTCTCCGCCGCGACCGCGGAACCGGTCTCGTCGGTCACATAGATCCGGTTCGTCTGGTTCAGGTAGATCGCAAACGCGCCGTACGAGGTGTTTTCCCCCGCTCCGATCACGCCCACCGAGCGATTCCCCCCGTCGCGGGTTCCCAGCGACGCCGTGACGAGGTTCTTGTACCTCGCGACCACGGTCGGGAAGATGCGGAAGTTGTAGTAGTCCTCGACGTACTCGCGCTGCACGCCCAGCCCGTCGAGCCGGGCGTCGGAAGCCGGAGCGACGGAGGGGAGCAGGGCGAGCAGACCGAAGACGAAGAGGACGGCAAGCATCGTTCTCATCAAGTGCCCCCTTGGTTACGGCCGAAACGAAACCGGGAGCCAGAAGGCGAGAACACCCGCCGGGACGGCGCGCCTGCCGAGGCGCGCATGTGGACCCCCGGATGACCGGTCGGCAGGACGCTAAGCCAGCCCGCGCAGAGCTGTCAATCCACGCTACTGCAGCAGCACGGGGCCGGCTCCCCGGAACTGCGCCAGGAGATCCGGCGCGAAGTCGTCCTCCCCGGGCCGCAGCGAGTCGATCCGCACCCGTCCCCGGGCATGCAGGAAGCGCCCCTCCCTCAGGCAGATCCCGACATGGGACACGGGGGCGCCCGCGGCGCCGAAAAAGATCAGATGTCCGAACTGGGCCGCTTCCGGATCGCGGTGCACATAGGCCTCGCGGCGCACCCACCGGAACTGGTCCCGGGCGTCGCGAGGCAGACTCACGCCGTGCAAGCGGAACACGGTCTGGACCAGGCCCGAGCAGTCCAGCCCCTTCGCGGTGACACCGCCCCACTGGTAGGGCACGCCGAGGAACCGGTGCGCGGTCTTGAGGAGGGAGGGAATGTCCCGGGGGCGCTGGCGCGGACGCAGGGTCGCGCGGTCCACGAGGAGGTCGTGGGAGTGCAGGTAGCCCTGAGTGGCGTCGGGCAGGAGGACCCGGAGCCAGTTCCCGGACCGGCCGATCCGCGGGAGCTTCGCGCCGAGCGGCGCCTCACGCAGGGCGAGGCTCCGGCTGGTGGGGCGCGCCCGCAAGCGCGCGACCAGGGCGTCCACCTCCACCAGGGGCCCGTTCTGCCAGGTGGCGACGGCTTCCTCGTCCGCGGGGTGGACGGCCCATGAGCGGATCCATCCCCGGTACCCGTCCGGACATTGGACGCGGAGCCAGCGGCCGGCATCGCGCCGTCCCAGCACCGAGAGCGGAGTGCCCAGGACCACCTGGGAGACCTGCTCGGCGGCGTGGTCCGGCC
>CAZWKH010000041.1:0-12062 GCA_964633885.1 uncultured bacterium
CACGCTCCGTCCGCCGAACCACTGACCCATGTCGATGAGCCAGAGGCCCGCCGTGACGCGCCCCTCCTCGCGCAGCACGCGGATCATGTCCGTCCCGAACTGCTCCACCCGTTGCCGGGCGGCCTCGACGGGGAAGGAGAAGGCGTCCGCCTGGACCTCGCAGAGGAGGCCCGCCTCGTCGTGGGAGACCGGCCGGCCGTAGTCCACGCGCCCGCTCACGACCGCTCTCCGCCAGCCGGCTCCGGCGCGGCGTCCCGCGTCTTGAGCCAGTCGTCCCGGTGCAGCGCGAGGAGCACCCGGTCGCGATAGGCGCCGTGCTTCCAGTCGCGTTGCGGGATGCGCCCCACCTCCCGGTAGCCCACGCGGCGGAGCATGCGCAGCGACCGCTCGTTCTCGCCGAGCGTGTCGGAGAGCAGGAGCCTGAGCCCGATCACCTCGAAGAGGTAGCGGCTCCGCACCCGGGCGGCGTCGGTGCCGTAGCCGCGGCTCCAGTAGTCCCTGTCGCCGATGATGGAGCCGGTGGTGGCCACCCCGTGGCGGTACTCGATGCGATGGGCGCCGGTGAAGCCGATGTGCAATCCCTCCAGGGTCTCCACGGCCAGCGCGATGTCCGTCTCGGCGGACTTCATCATGCGGTCGAAGTACTCGTCCTCGTTGAGCCGCGTCACGGGGAAGTCCCCCACGAGCGTCCAGCGGGTGACCTCGGGGTCGTTCAGCCAGCGCATCGCGTTGGCGAGGTGCTTTTCCTTGTCGAGGGGAACGAGGCGCACGAGGGCGCCTTCCCAGCCGAAAGCCATGGCCGCTCTCCTTGTGGACCGGGGGAGGGTGAGGAGGGCAAGTCTACCGAAGCCCGGGGTCGGCGTCGACGCGGGTCAGCTCGAGTCGCCCCGGTGGCGCGGGTGGACGATGTGGTACCAGGAGAACAGGACGAGGAGGGGGATCTCCTCGAGCCGGGCCCCCTCCGGAGGAACGGTGAGCCTTGCGCGGTGCTTGAGGAGGGAAAACGCCACCTCGATGCGCGCCAGCTCCCGGCCGTCCGCGTCCAGAACGGCCCAATGCTGCGGCCACATGCGCAGGAGGCGGATGCGGTACTCGCGGCCGCCGGCGAGCTCGAGCTTCCCTCCGAAGAACCCCCGGGAAAACGAGCCGGCCTCCACATCCGATCCCTCGCGCCGCAGAACGATCCGGCGGCTCAGGAGCCCAGCGCGCCGGAACTCCCAGCGCCCATCCGCGCATTCGGCGAGGGCGCGATCGGTGATGATGTTCTTCCTCTCCAGCCGCGCCACCACCGCGTTGTCCGGGCCGGTCAACTCGAAGGCGTGGCGGAAGAGCCGGGGCTGCCTCCAGGCGAGGGGCACCCCGCCGAGATCGTGAAGGGATGTCACGGCGCGGCCCTCCTCTCCATGCCGTTCAGGGAGAGCGACTCCAGGATCCATGTCGGGCGCGTGTCCTCGTCGAACGCGCCCTCGTCGAGCCGCGTGATCCCGGTCGTGACCAGCGCGCTGTCGATTCCGAAGCGGCGCGCGCCGCGGATGTCGGTTCCGGGCTGGTCGCCCACCATCACCATGTCGCGGGTTCCCGAGCGGCGCAGCGCCTCCTCGAACATGGGGGCGAAAGGCTTGCCGAGGCGGGTGAAGACCAGGTCCGTCCTGCGGGGGTAGCGCAGCCGCATCGCTTCCTCGAGCAGCAGCGCCACCGCGCCGCCGGTGAAGCCGTAGCGCCCGGCGGAAGCGGGGTAGATGAGGTCCGGGTTGGCGACCACGAGCCGGAGCGGCTCCCCGGCGTCGAGCTTGCGGTAGAGGAAGGAGAGCGTGTCGTCCAGCACCCCCAGGAAGGAGAACCCGCGCTCGTCGCAGACCACCACGGCATCCGCATCGGCGTCCCTGCCGAGAGGGACGGGGATGCCTCCGGCGTCCCGGACATAGCGCTCCGAGTCCTCGGGGCCGAGCACCAGGCACCGCATGCCCGTCATGCCCTGCGCCGCGAAGTACGGTTTCAGCGCCAGACCGGAGGAGATGATGCGCTCCGGGGGAACGGCGATGCCCATGCCCGTGTAGCGGCGCGAGGAGGTTTCCGGGGTGCGCGAGGCGTCGTTGGTGAGGATGAAGTAGGGGTGGCGGCTCGCGTTCAGATGCGCGACGGCCTCCGCCGCTCCCGAAAGCGGACCGTCGTGGGCGACGAGCACCCCGTAGGCGTCCAGGAGGAGGCAGGGGTAGCGCTCCATGAGGAGCGGCAGGGTGGCGCGGGGGATGGTCGAAGCGGGCATCACAGCTCCACGCGTTCGCCGGTGCGAACGAGAATGAGTTCGGTGGCCGGGGCCCTGTCGAGGCCCATTGCCGTCCGCACGGCCAGGGCGTAGTCGGCGAGCTGCTCGCGATAGCGCTCGGCGGCCTCCGCGGCTTCGCCCTCGTCCGTCTTGTAGTCGGCGACGACGACGCGGCCTTCCCAAAGGTAGACGAGGTCCGCGTAGCCATGCACGGTTTTTCCCGAGGGGTCGCGGAAGAGGACCGGGACCTCGCGGCCCAGGATCCGCGCGGAGGCGAGCCGCGCGAGGGTGGGCGAGCCGAGGAGCCCGCGCA
The DNA here is from genome assembly GCA_964633885.1 of uncultured bacterium. Classification (GTDB taxonomy): domain Bacteria; phylum Eisenbacteria; class RBG-16-71-46; order JABDJR01; family JABDJR01; genus CAVXKA01. The sequence continues at coordinate 2,580 of CAZWKH010000041.1, forward strand.
GAACGGCGCCGGCGGCTGCCTCCACCTCTTCGGCGGGGCAGCCGGTCTCGCGGGCGGCGGCGCCGGCCGCAGCGGCCAGCGCGCCGGTCACCGTCGCCGCCTGCGCGAAGTCCGCGCGCTCCAGCGCGGCGTGCACGGCCAGGCCAACCGCGCGGGCCATCTCGCGGCGACGGGTGACCGGCACCTCCGCGGCTTCCGCCGCCGCTTCCACGGCCTCTGCGCTCCGGTCCGCGCTCGGCGTGCGGAAGCGGCGCTCCGCCGCGGAGGCCGCCGCCCGCCCGCAGGCCTCGCGGAACGCGACCGCCGCCCGCAGCAGGTCCCGCGACTCCCGCGCGCGCGCACCCGGAGCGCCCTGCCCGGCGAGGATGTCGCGGTGGACCACCAGGCCCCCCGCGAGCCGGTCGGCGTTGGCCGCGAAGGGCCCGGCCGGGTCGTCCTTGTCGATCAGGTAGCCCCAGTGCTCCTGCAGCGCCTCGACCCAGGAGGGCAGGGCCTTCACCGCGCTGTTCACCAGCACGAGCCGGTCGCGGGCGCGGGTCATGGCCACATAGAGAAGCCGCTTCTCCTCGGCGTCCTCATGGCGCCTGTTCTCCTCGCTCAGGAGCAGGGCGGCGGTGTTGCTGCGGCGGCGGTCGCCGCCGCGCCCCGCGCTCACCAGGGTGATCCAGGAGGAACCCGCGGCGCGCAGCAGGTCCGCGTGGGTCTGCCGGCTCTCGCGGGGCCGTCCCCGTCCGAGATCGGGCAGGAACACCACGGGGTACTCGAGGCCCTTGGCCTTGTGGATGGTGAGCACCCGCACCGCGTTCACCGCCTCGTCGGCGAGAGGGCTCTCCGCCTCCGCGCGGTCTCCGGTGAAGACCTCTCTCAGGTGGAGGATCGCCTCCTCCAGGGTCAGCCCCCGCTCGCGGGCCAGGGTGGCGGTGCGCTCCGCGAGCTTGCGGATGTTGGCCACCCGCTGCCCCCCGTCGGGGAAGGCGCATTGCAGGAGCAGGAACTCGCCCTCGGTGAGCACCGCCTGCACCCGCCGGTCCACCGGAAGAAGGCGCGTGTCCCGATCGAGGCCCCGCAGCCGTTCGAAGGCGCGGGCGAGGACCGGATGGCGCGCCGCGAGCTCCTCGGAGGGGGCCGCCGGCCAGTAGAACCGGCCGCCGTCGCGGGCATATGCGGCCAGCTCCCCGTCGCTCGCCCCGCCGAAGGCGGAGCGCGCCACCGCGAGCGCGGCCACGGGATCCGCCGGGTTCGCCAGGGTCTCCAAGAGCGCGAGGGCCTCGACCACCTCCTGCCTCTGGGTGAAGGCCTTGCCCCCCGCGATGACATAGTCGATGCCCGCCGCGCGCAGCTCGCGGGTGTAGAGGGTGACATCGTTGAGGGAGCGCAGGAGGACGGCGATGTCGCGCCAGGTGCAGGGCCGCGCCTCCTTTGCGTCGCCCACGCGGAAGGCGGAGCCGGGCCGCGTGATCTCCAGGATCTCCCGCGCGATCTCGCGGGCCTCCGCGGGGCGGCGCTCATCGACCCGCATCCCTTCCGGCGCCGTCACCGACCAGAGCTCGACCCGGGGAGCCCCGGCGGGAGGGCGGTGGGCGCGGATGGGCTCGTAGGCCGGCTCCACATCGCGCTCGCTCTCGTCCCGCGGCCCGATCCATCTCTCGAAGAGACGGTTGACCGGGTCCACCACCTCGGGAAGGCTGCGGAAGTTGGTGACCAGGCTCTCCTCGGCGCCCGTCTCCACCACGCGGTCCCGGGCCCGGACGAAGGCGGCCATGTCCGCGCCGCGGAAGCGATAGATGGACTGCTTGGGGTCGCCCACGATGAAGAGCCGCGAGGATTCGATCTCCGCCGCGAAGGGGTCTGCGATGCGGGCCTTGCGGTCCCGCGCGGCCAGGAGGAAGACGATCTCGTACTGGAGGGGATCGGTGTCCTGGAACTCGTCCACCAGGAGGAACCGGATCCTCTCCGCCTCCTCGCGGCGCGCCTCGGGATGGTCCCGCAGGAGATCGCGGGCCAGGAGCAGGAGATCGTCGTAGGAGAGGATCCCGTCGCGGCGGACGCGCCTGCGCAACGCCGCGGCGAAGGGACGGAGGGCCTCGAGCAGCGCGGCGATCTCGGACTCGTTCGTCCCGCGGAACACCTTGAGGAGCTTGAGCGCCTCGATGGCTTCCTTCTCGATCTCCTCCCTGCGCTCCTCGGAGACGCCGCCCGCCTTGGGACTCTTGTCGCGGTCCCAGATGTTGGAGAGGGGGAGGTTCGCCGGATCCACGCCGCGCAACGCCTCGGCGCCCCCCTCCAGGAAGGCGCGCAGAAGCGTGAGGATGCTGTCGAGGAACGGTGCCATGATGAGCTTGCCGCCGGTCTTGACCTCGCCGCGTGCCGCGGCCAGGTTCTCCACCAGCGCGGTCGCCCTCCCGCCAAGGGCATCACGCAGGTCGATGGGCCGGTATCCCGAGGAGGCCAGGAGATCCGCGGCCGCTCCGCGCAGCGCCAGCTCGCCTGCGGCTTTGGCGATCTCCTCCTCGCCGAAGGCGGTGAGCACCTGACCCCAGAGGGCAGCTCGGGCCGCTTCGGTGCCCAGCTCCTCGGCCAGGAACTGCGGCCAGAGCTCGTCGAAGAGGAACTCCTGGCCGATCCCGTCGTCCACCTGGAACTCCGGGGGAAGCCCGGCCCTGTCGGCGAAGCGGCGCAGGAGGTCCGAGCAGTAGGAGTGGATCGTGCTGATCGGGGCGGCGTCGAGCATCTCGATCGCCGCGCGGGCTCTCTCCCGCTCGGGCGCCGCAGCAGGGGAGTCCGCGGCCAGAGCCGCGTCCAGAGCCTTGGCCACGCGCTCCCGCATCTCGCCCGCGGCCTTCTCGGTGAAGGTGATCGCGAGGATCTCTTCCAGCCGCGCCTTCCCGGTCAGGACGAGATGGAGCACCCGGTCCACCAGGAGCCGCGTCTTGCCCGTGCCCGCTCCGGCCACCACCACCAGGTTCGTATCGAAGTCGACGCGGGCCCGGTCCCGGGTGGCCTGGTCGGAGAGGGGACGGACGGGGGCGCTCACGCCTTGGCCTCCCGGACCGCGTCCAGGGTGCTGCGCGTCCTGGTCTTCCCCTGGGTGGCGAAGTAGAGGGCGTATTCCGGATGGCCCGTCACCCGCTCCACGCTCGCGTAGTGGTGGCGCCGGCAGGCCGAGGGGAACTCGCAGTAGTCGCACTGCCCGCCCCCCGAGAAGGGAAAGCGGCCTTGCCGGGCGTGGACGGCGAGGATCCCCAGGGTCTCCTCGAAGCCCGCCCGCGCGGTCTCGAAGTCCTCCGCATCGAGCGCCACGGGGTTCTCCGGCCTCGCGCCGTCGGCGGCGAGGAAGGTGGGCCCCACCGCGAGCATCTCCACGCCCCCCTCCGCCCCATCGCCGGCCCCGCCGCGCCTTGCGCCCTGCGTCGCGGCCCGGGCGAGCCCTGCCTCCGCGAGCAGCATGTAGAGGGGAGCCTGGCAGTAGTGCGCCTTGAGGTAACAGCCGAGGTCGACCTGGTTCTCGATCTTGCCCGCGGTCTTGTACTCGCTCACCAGCCAGGCGCCTTCCGCCTGAACGGTGACCCGGTCGAACACGCCCACCACTGGCAGGAGGGGCGCGCCCTCGCGGGAGGTCTTCAGGAACTCGAGCGCCACCTTCCCGGCGAGCAGGAGAGGAGCCCCGCGGAGCAGCGGAATCTCCGCCTCGCAGTGGAGCTCGGTGCCGTGGAGCCGGTGGCCTCCTTCGGCGAGCCGCGCCAGGTCCCAGGAGAGGAAGGCCTCGATCTCCTCACGCCAGGTCGCCTCCACATGATCGAAGAGGACCGGGTAATGGGCGTGCATGCGCCGCCGCAGGGGTGCCAGGCGCTCCTTCCACCGGCGGCGGAAGAGGGCCGTTCCCCGCTTCACCAGCTCCCCCGGCGCATCCTCGCCGCGCAGGCGCCCCTCCTCCTCGAGATCGCAGTGGACCAGGTCGAGCACCTCGTGCACCAGGGAACCCAGCTCGCGGGGGCCGAAGCGGTATTCCTCGGCGGCCTCTTCCAGCGGGCGCACCCCGAGCACCTTCCGGAAGAAGAAGCTCTGCGGGCAGCGGCCCAGCATGCGCAGGCTCGAAGCGGAGAAATGGCGGGTCCAACCGAGGCCGTCCGGGAGGAACCCGTCGTAGCGAAGCTCCAGGGCGGGATCGCCGGAATCGCCAACCGGACCTTCGATCGCGCGGGCCAGGGCGATGCCGGCGGCGAGGGCCTCGGAGAGCTCCGGGTCGAAGTCCCGCAGGAACCCGGCCAGGCCCTGGTCGGCCCGCGTGGCGAGATCCGCGGCGAGGAGCGCGGCCTCCTCGCGGGCGAGGAGGCCGCCCCGGTCGATGAGGTACTCCGCGGCGCGGGCGGGATGGGTGGGCACCCTCTCGATCGCGGCGCCGGGAAGGATGCGCTCCAGCTCCCGCAGGAAGAGCGAGACCATGCGGGCCTTGCCCTCCGCGTCCGCCCGCTGCCAGACCACGGTGAGGGAGTCCGTGGCCGCGGCCAAAGTCGACGCGAACAAGAGCCACTCCTCTTCACGCGCTTCGTGGCGCAGGGCGAGTGGCTTTCCCGTCGCGCGGCGGGCGCGCGCGCGGCGGCGGCCCCGCAGGAAGAGGTCCTCGCGCGGACGGCGGGGCATGAGGTCCGCGTTGAAGCCGATGAGGAAGAGGTGCCGGAAGGTGAGGCCGCGGGCCTGCATCACATCCAGGAACCGAAGGCCGTCGCTGGAGGGCCAGGGCAGCTCGGCGTCCTGGACGGAGGACTCGACGAAGGCCAGGGCCTCGGCAAGGTCCATCGCCTGCGCGTCGCCGCCGCCGTCGCTCAAGGCGTCCAGCGCGTCGAGGGACTCGAGCTCGTCGAGCAGGCCCCGAAGCGCTGCGCGGATCGCCCGCGAGGTGGCGGGACCCGCGGGCTCGATCTCGTCCCAGCGGCGGATCCACCGCGACCCCAACCCGCGCAGGAAGGCGGCGTGCTCGGCCCCGGTGCGGCAGGCGCGCCACCGCGCCCGCTCCTTCACCCAGGCGCGCACCGTCGCCGCGAGGGTTTCCGCGGAGGCCAGGTCGTCTGCGCGGCGCGCCTCGAACCGCTGTCTCTCCTCGGGATCGTCCTCGAACCAGTCGGGCACGGCCTCCGCCCGCAGCGCCGCCGGGAGATCCTCGGTCCAGGCATCCGCCCCACAGACCAGGGCGAAGCGGCGGGACCAGCGATCCCAGCGGTCGGGCCGCCAGCGCGGGAGCTGCTCCTCGGAGAGACCCTGGGCGAGGAAGGGCGAGCGCAGCAGGTCCACCATGGTCTGGCGCTCGAAGTCCTGGGCGAGGGCGCGGCAGAGGAGGAGGAATGCGCGGGCCTTGGGGTGGCGGGACAGGGGAAGCGTCGCCGAGGAATCCACGGCAAGGGAGTGGCGCGCGAAGACGGTCTCGGCCGTCGCGGCGTAGGGCTCCAGGGTGCGGGCCAGGATGCCGATCTCGGCCGCGGGCACGCCCTCGTTGATGAGGCGCAGCGCCTCGCGGGCGGCAAAGTTGAGCTCCGCCTCGGGTCCCTGGGTGTGCACGAAGGTCAGGGCAAGGGATCCCGCGACGCGCGGGCTTTCCGCTTCGGGCCGGCGGAAGGCGCGGGCTGCCTCCACGAAGCCCCGCGCGGGACCGTCCTCGGGGAGGGCTCGCGGCATCGCCCCGAGGTGGCGCTCGAAGAAGCCGAGCATGTGCCGCCAGGCGGGTGCCTCGACATCGCCGGGCACCAGGAACAACTTGGACTCGCAGGCGGGGAGCGCGCGCAGGAGATCCAGGTTCATGCCGATCAGCTCGTAGGCGCCGTACTGGATCACCGCGCGGTACCTGGGCAAAGCGGCGCCGGCGGCCGCCGCGGCCAGACGGGCCAGGCCGGCGCGGTCGGTCCACCCCTGCGGCGCCGCCGCGAGCCGGTCGAGCGCCTCCTCGTACCGCCGCAGCAGCGCGGCCAGGTCGTCCGGGGCGCGCCTCTGCGAGGCCTCGGCGAGCTCCTCGCCGGTCACCCCCGCCTCGCGCAGCTCCCCCAGGAGCGCGGTGAGGGGGCCCAGCGCGGCGGGGTGCTCGGCGACGTAGGCGCGCAGCGATCCCTCGCGAGGATCCTTGCGTGGGCCGCCCGGCTCGCCGGGGGATTCGAGCAGCGCGTCCACCAGGGTCTCGCGCAGGGCGCGGGAGGCGAGTGCGGGGGCGGAACTTTCGGGATGCGCCTCCACCAGGCGATAGGCGAGGGCCTGATGGGTGAGCACATCGACCCCCAGCAGCGCGCCCATCTCCCGCGCCAGCATCTCCCGCACCCGCAGCATCTGGCGTCGCGAGGGAACCAGGACCAGGACAGGGTCGAAGGCCTCCGCCGGAGTGGTCCGCAGCCGGCGCAGCCGCGCGCAGAGCTCGCGCTCCAGCCGCAGCATGTCGGGGTGGGCCCATACTTCGAATGCGGCGCCGGGGATCATGGGCGCGATCCTATCACGCGCCTCCTCGCGATCGTATAAACTCAAGGATCGCCATCGACTCCGTTCGGGCTTGCCCAAGGAAAGACACCATGTCCCGTCGGCCGCACATCCGCCGCCGCCTCGCCGCCGCGTTCCTCGCCGCGCTGGCCTTCGCCGCACTGGCGGAGCCGGCCTTCGCGCAGTACTTCGGGCGGAACAAGGTGCAGTACGAGCGGTTCCGCTTCCAGGTCCTCTCCACGGACCACTTCGACATCCACTACTACCCGGAGGAGGAGGCGGCGGCCCGCGACCTCGGCCGCATGGCGGAGCGCTGGTACGACCGCTTCGTGGTGGCGATGGAGCGCGCGCCCAGCGACCGCAAGCCGATCATCCTCTACGCGAACCACGCAGACTTCCAGCAGACCAATGTGCTGGAGGGGTTCCTGGGAGAGGGAACGGGGGGCGTGACCGAGTCGGCGAAGAGCCGGGTGGTGATGCCGCTCACCGGCGACTACGCGGGCAGCGACCATGTGCTCGGCCACGAGCTGATCCATGTCTTCCAGTACGACATCGCCCAGGCCGACGAGGACACCCTGGTCTTCCGGATGGAGCGCATGCCGCTGTGGCTCATCGAGGGCATGGCGGAGTACCTCTCGGTGGGCCGCAACGACCCCAACACCGCGATGTGGCTTCGCGACGCGGTGCTGCACGACGACTTCCCGACGATCAAGCAGCTCACCACGGACCCCAAGTACTTCCCCTACCGCTACGGCCAGGCCCTCTGGGCCTATGTGGCGGGGCGCTGGGGCGACGACGCGGTGCGCAAGATCTTCTTCGCCGCGGGGCGCAGGAACCTCGACTACGCCTTCGCCCGGTTCACCGGGATGCGGACGGACACCCTCTCCAAGGTCTGGGCCCAGGACACCCGCCGCGCCTACCGGCTGGACATGGCGGGGCGCACCCCACCCGACTCGGCGGGAGTGAAGGTGCTGGCCCCGGATCTGGACGGCGGCACGGTGAACATCGCTCCGGTGGCGAGCCCGGATGGGTCGCAGGTGGCGTTCCTCTCCGAGCGCGACCTCTTCTCCATCGACCTCTTCATGGCCGACGCCCGCACCGGCAAGGTGCGCAAGCGCCTCACCAGCACCGCCACCGACGCGCATTTCGACGCGCTGCGCTACATCGACTCCGCGGGCTCCTGGTCGCCGGACGGCAGGCGGTTCGCCTTCGTGGTCTTCGCGAAGGGCAACAACGAGATCCTCCTGGTGGACTCGGACTCCGGCAAGCTCCGGCAGCGGATCCGCGCGCCCGGGGTGGGCGGCATCGCCACCCCCTCCTGGTCGCCGGACGGCCGCTCCATCGTCTTCTCGGGCACCGCGGGGGGGATCAGCGACCTCTACCTCACCGACCTGGAAACCGGGTCCACGCAGCAGATCACCCGCGGCAAGGAGGCAGAGCTCTCGCCCACCTGGTCCCCCGACGGCCGCACCCTGGCCTTCGTCACGGATCGTGGCCCCGACACCGATTTCGACAGGCTGGTGTACGGCAAGATGCGGATCGGCCTCATGGATGTGGCGAGCGGCGAGATCCGCACGCTCATGCCCTTTCCCGGCGCCAAGCACATCGACCCGCAGTTCTCCCCGGACGGGCGGAGCCTCTACTTCGTCTCCGACCGGGACGGGTTCAGCGACATCTACCGGATGAACCTCGACGGCGGGGACCTGCGCCGCGTGACCCGTCTCGCCACCGGGGTGAGCGGGATCACCGGGCTCTCCCCCGCCCTCTCCGTGTCCCGCGGCACCGGCCGGCTGCTCTTCTCCGTGTTCTCGAAGGCCCAGTACAATGTGTTCTCGCTGGAGGGGGAGGCGGTCCAGGGCGTGCCGCTCGCCGAGTCCGACTCGCTTCTCGCATGGGCCGCGCGAGAGGAGGGCGCACGAGCGGACTCCCTCGAGGCGGCGGCGGTCGCGGCGCGGGCCGCGGCGCAGGCCGCGGCGATGGCGGCGCAGCGGGCCCGGGCGGATTCCCTTGCGGCGGCGGGAGCGCCCCCCGACACCGCCGAGGTCGCGGTCACCGTGCTGGCCCGGCCCAACCGTCCGCCCAAGGGCCGTCCCCCGGGGCTCGGCATCCCGGGCCTGGCCGACTCGCTCTTCACCTGGTCCACCACCCTGGCGGACAGCGACTATGTCCCGGGCCCGGTCCCGGCGGGGATCCTGCCGCCCCAGGTCGGGGACGAAAAGAGCCTCGTGGAGCGCTACCTCGGGGATCCCGCCACCGGCCTGCCTCCCCGGCCCGACTTCGCGAGCAGCCGGTACAAGCCGTCCATCAAGCTCGACTATGTCGGGGCGGTGAGCGCGGGAGTGAGCGTGGATCGCTTCGGCGCGGGCATCGGCGGCGGCGTGAGCGCCTTCTTCAGCGACATGCTGGGGAACCATGTGGTGGGGGCGGCGGTGGCGGCCAACGGCGGGATCAAGGACATCGGCGCCGAGGTCGCCTACCTGAACCGCGTGCGCCGCTGGAACTGGGGCGGCATCGTGGGCCATGTTCCCTACCTGAGCTACTACACCGGGATCCAGGACACCACGGTGACCTTCACGGACGGGTCCACGGTCCAGGCCTACAAGGTGTACGACATCCGCGAGCGCATCTTCTCCGACGAGGTGTCGCTGGTCGGGTTCTACCCCTTCAGCATGACGCGGCGCATCGAGACCTCGGTGGGGTACACCTACCTGAGCTTCGACCGCGAGGCCCAGACACAGATCCAGCTCGCCGACGGCACCCCGCTCACCGATGTGCGGGAGGAGGACCTCTCGGCGCCCTCCGGCGTGAGCCTCTTCCGGCCCACTGTGGCGCTGGTGCACGACACCTCCTTCTTCGGGTTCACCTCGCCCATCAACGGAGCGCGGTCGCGCTTCGAGTACAGCCCCACCTTCGGGACCCTGCGCTACCAGACGGCGCTGGCCGATTACCGGCGCTACCTGTTCTGGAGCCCGGTGACGGTGGCCTTCCGGGCCATGCATGTCGGGCGCTACGGGGAGGACTCGGGAAGCG
>CAZWKH010000042.1:0-11853 GCA_964633885.1 uncultured bacterium
AGGGCCGGGCCGAACTTGCTCTCCTCCCCCACCACGATGGTGGCCATGGCCGCGGGAGGATCGACCTTGCGCTTGGCTGCGTCGAGGATCTTCGGACCGTCCAGGCTCTGGACCGCGGCCTGGTACTGCTGCAGGAAGTCCTGGGGATAGCCGTAGTACGCGTACTGGCCCATGCGGTTCAGCACGCCGCCCTTCGAGGAGAGGGCGAAGACGAGCGAGTTCAGGATCGTGTCCTTGCCCCGCTGCACCTCCGCGGGGGTGAAGGGCTCCGCCAGAGACCGATCCACCTCCTGCTTGACATACTGGAGAGTCTTGGCGGTGGAGTCGGTCTGGGTGAGCGCATAGAAGAACTCGCCGCCCGGGTAGGCCATGCCGGCGCCGCCCGAGGAGCCGGCGGCGTAGGCGAGCCCGCGCTTGGTGCGGATCTCGCCGAAGAGCCGGCTGGAGAGACCGCCGCCCATGATCTCGTGGTAGACCTGCATCGCCGCGTAGTCCGGGTCGTCCATCCTCATGCCCACCTGGGCCAGGACCACCGCGCTGTTCGTGGTGTTCGTCTTGTCGGCCACGAAGGTCCCCGTCACCGCCTTCGGGTTCATGTCCGGCTCGGGGGGCAGGGGCCGCGTGGCCTTCGGCCAGTCGCCGAAGCACTCACCGAGGAGCTTCTTCATCTTCGCGGTGTCGAAGTCCCCGTACACGGTCATGATGACGCGGTCGGGGTGGAAGAACTCGGCGTGAAAGGCCTGGAGATCGACACGGGTGATCGCCTCGATGGTGGCGTACTCCGTGTGGCGGGCCAGCGGGTGGTCCTTCCCGTAGATCAGCTTGGGAATCTCCCGGCCGAGGATGGCCAGGGGTTCGTCGTTGCGGCTCGCGATGGCGGTGCGCTCCTGCTTCTTGGCCAGGTCGATCTTGTCCTCGGGGAAGGCGGGCTTGCGCAGAACCTCGCTCAGGATCTGCATCCCCTCTTCCGCGTCCTGGCTCAGGACGGAGAGGGAGGCCGTGCCCTGGGTCCCCCCGATGCCCACCTCCACCGAAGCGCCCATGGACTCGAGCCGCTCGTCCAGCGCGTCGCCGGTCATGAGCGTGGTCCCGCCGCTGCGCATCACCTCGCCGGTGATGGAGGCCAGGCCGACCTTGTCCCGGGGGTCGTACATCGACCCCACACGGACGATCGCATGGGCGTCCACCAGCGGGAAGTCGTGGTCCTCGAACAGGAAGAAGGTCATGCCGTTGGGGAGGGTGAACTTCTCGGGTTCGAGGGTCGGGACGGGATTGAGAGGCGGGATCGGGATGTCCTTGGGGTTCACCCAGGGGCCATCCGCCGCGTCCGCCGCGCCGGCGGGCGCCAGGGCGAGGAGGCCCGCCGCCAGGATCAGGAACACGAACTGTTTCGGGAAGATACGCATCGCACTGTCCTCTCGGCGAAGGGACTCTGCAGGGATCCCATGATTGCGGCTCATGACTGGGGCTTCCTCATGATCCCGACCACGCGGTTGCCGGGCCGGAAGGTCTCCCTTGCCGCGGCCTTCACATCCTCCACGGTCACCGCGTCCAGCTCCTCGAGGGTGCGGAAGAGCTTGCGGTAGTCGCCGCGCATGCCCTCGTTGCTGGCGAGCTGGCCGGCAAGCCCCGAGTTGGAGCGCAGGCCGCGCACGAATCCCGCCCGGGCCATGGTCTTCACCTTTTGCAGCTCCTCGGGAGTCGGGCCCTCCTCGACGAGGCGCCGGAGCTCCTCGTACACGGCCGCCTCCACCGTGTCCACGGTCGCATCCTTGGCCACCACCGCCTGCACGGCGAGCAGCGTCGGGTACTTGTCGCCGATGATGCCGACCCCGGTGCCCGCCTGGGCCGCGATCTTGTCCTCCTTGACCAGCCGCTGGTAGATGCGGCTCGAGCGGCCGCCGCCCGCGATGTCCGAGAGAAGCTGGTGGGCGAACCACCGAGGGTCCCGCGACCCGGGGATGTGGTAGCCGATGAGCACGATCGGGAGCGCGTCCTCCTCGCGGATCACCCGCACCTCGGCCTCGTGCCGGGGCTCCACGGTGCGCAGCGGAGGCGGGTCCTCTCCGGCGCGAACCCCGGAGAAGTACTTCTCGGCAAGGCGCTTCACCTCGTCGAACTTCACGTCCCCGACCACGGCGATGGTGATATTGGAGGCGACATAGTTCCGGTCGAAGAAGTTCTGCGCGTCCCTGCGGGTGATGCGCTTCAGGTCGGAAGCATGGCCGATGACCCCGCCGATGCCGTAGGGGTGCGCGTCGAAGGAGGCGGCCAGCCAGTCCAGGAAGAACCGGCCGGTCGGGCTGGATTCCTGGAAGCGGCGCTCCTCGTACACCACATCGCGCTCGGTGTAGTACTCGCGCAAGACGGGGTTGGTGAGCCGGTCCCCTTCCATCCGGGCCCACAGCTCGAGCCGGTTGGAGGGGAGGCTGTAGAAGTACTGGGTGTAGTCCGTCCAGGTGTTGGCGTTGAGCCCGACGGCCCCCTGCTCCTCCAGGATCTTCGAATACTCGTTGCTCACGACGAGCTTGCGCGCCTCGTCGCGGGCCTTCTTGTAGGCCTCCTCCAGCGCGGCGAGCCGGGTGGAGTCCGCCTCGAAGCCGCGGTCCAGCTCACGCGACACCGCGTCCCAGGCGGCGTCCTCGGCGGCCATGGCCTCGAGCTCCGCCTCGTAATCGGTGGTGCCCACCGTCTGCGTGCCCTTGAACGCCATGTGCTCGAACATGTGGGCCACGCCGGTGATGCCCGGCACCTCGTCCACGCCCCCTGCGTCCACATAGGTCCAGAAGGAGAAGACGGGCGCGTCGTGGCGCTCCAGAACGAGGAAAGTCAGGCCGTTGGGAAGCGTGAACTTCTTGACCTGGGATTCGAGATCTTTGAACCCCGCCGCGCCGGCCGGTCGTGCTGCGACGAGCAGCGCGGCCAGGGCGCACATGGAGAGCAGGCGAAACCGCATGGATGGGCCTCCGGATAGGGACTGCGTGCTGATGGAAGTAGGACCGTGGGGGTAAGGACACCGTATGTTAGCGCCAGGCGCCGGGACGGACAAGGTGCTGTGGGCCGCGGCGGCAGGTGACGGCCACCCTACAGCCTCCGCGTCCCCCCCGCGGTGACATGCCGGAACACCGCCTCCAGCGTGTTGTCCAGCGTCTGCACGCCGCGCAGCGCCACCCCGGCGCCGACCACCAGCGACGCCAGCTCCCGGTACGCCGTCTCCGGGCGGCCGGTGACGAACTCCAGCCTGTCGGGCGCGGTGACCCTGACTTCGCGCACATGGGGCAGGGCGAGCAGCGCCGCTCCGAGAGTCCGCGGATCATCCGTGGCGAGCTCCACGCGATGCGGATGACGGTCGCGCAGCTCGCGCAGCAACTCCTCGATCCGGCCGAAACCGAGCAGACGGCCGTGGGCCAGCACCCCTACCCGGTCGGTGAGGCTCTCCACCTCGTGGAGCACATGGGAGGAGACGAGCACGGTGCGCCCGCTCACCCCCAACCGCTCGATCGCGTCGGAGAGCTCGCGGCGGCTCGGCGGGTCCACGCCCAGGAACGGCTCGTCCAGCAACACCAGCTCCGAGTCGTCCGCGAGCGCCAGCCCGAGCTTCAACCGCTGGCGCATGCCGCGCGACCAGGTGCGCACGCGGCGGTTGCCGTCGGCGGTGAGATGGATCCCGTCCAGCGCGCGGTCCGCGAGCTCGCGCGCGGAACGGCGGTCGTGGCCCCGTGCGAGGAACGCGATCTCGAGGTTGCGCCTTCCGGAGAGCTCGTCGTGGAAGCATTGCGTGGCCGGCACGAGTCGGATGCGCGCGCGCACCGAGGCCTCAGCGAAGGGATTCCCGCCCAGCACCTCGGCCCGTCCTTCCTGCGGCGCGATGAGACCCGTGAGCACCCGCATGAGGGTGGACTTGCCGCTCCCGTTGGGGCCCACGATGCCGGTGATGCCGGGATGGAGGGCGAGGCTCACCTTGCTCAGCCCCACCACCTCGCCGTAGAAGACGCTCACATCGGAGAGACGCACGGGGGCGCGGTCCGCCGTCGCCCCACCCGCGCCCGGCGGGTTCCCCGGCGCGATCCCGCGCATCACGCCCGGCCCGCTCACGGAATCATCTCCCGCCGCACCCCGCGAAGAGTCACCAGGATTCCGAGCGCGCCGTAGACGGCGAGAACCGCGGCGCCCACCAGACCCCGGACGGGTTCGCGTTCCCCGAAGAGCGCCCGCAAGAGCTCCACCGCGGCGTTGGCGGGTCCGGCTCCATAGGCGTCTTCCTGCCAGATCCCTTCGACGATGGCGTCGGGCACCACGAACACGGCGAAGGCGATCAGGAGCGCCCAGCGTGCGCGGCGGGTGGCGGCGCTGGCCCCCACCGAGACCCCCGCGTAGCCCATGGCGATGAACGACGCTGCAAGTCCCACCTTGAGCACGAGGAGAATCGACTCGTCGGTGCCGATCTTGTCCCCCATTACCCCCTGCCGCAACACGGCCAGGAGCACGCCGGGCAGGAACAGGAGCAGGAACGCGGGGATGACCACCGCCAGCATCTTCCCCCAGGTGTAGTGCCAGGGCAGCACCGGCCGCACCGCGTAGAGATAGAGGACATCCTCGGCGCGGTCCCGCGCCACCAGCGGCGTCCCCAGGCCGAGAGAGAGCAGGAACACCGGCATGGCCTGGATCATGAGCATGCGCAGGACGGGGTCCCAACCGAGGTCCACCCCCACCGCCTTCTTGGCCATCACTCGCACCACCAGGATGATGCCCATGACGAGCGGAGGCAGGAGGCTCCCCAGGAAGAAGAGCCGCACCATCCGGCCGCGCGATGCAATTCCCACCTCGCGGCGGGCGATGGACCGGATCACATGGACATGGCTGGGCGCCTTCGCGGCGGCCCGCGGCGCGGCGGCGGCCAGCGCGTCAGTTCGCACGGGCCCGCTCCATCGCCGAGAGCACGGCATCCTCCAGGGTCGAGGTCTGCCGCTCCAGGCGGCGCACCTCCGCTCCCGCTTCCGCCACCGCGCGCCAGAAGGGCATGAGGTCGCCCTGCGGCCCAGTCCGGAAGACGATTCGCCCGGGCTCGCTCTCCCCCACGCGGTAGCCGGCGGCGGCGAGGCGTGCCGCCAGCGCCTCGCCGAGCCCTTCCCCCTGCGCCTCCATGACCTGCGACTCGGGGCCGAGGAGCGAGCCGACCGGGCCGTAGAACGCGACCGCGCCGCCTTCCAGGAGCAGCATCTCGTCGCAGAGGGCCTCCGCGTCGTGCAGGACATGAGTGCTGAAGAGGATGCGCCGCCCCTCGTCGCGCAGCTCCCTGATGAGATTGAGAAGCTGCAGGCGGCCGGGGGGATCGAGGCCCACGGTGGGCTCGTCCAGGATGAGGATCTCCGGATCGTGCACCAGGCTCATGGCCAGCTTGCAGCGCTGGCGCATGCCGGTCGAGTAGCCGCGGGTCGGCCGATAGCGCTCCTCCCCGACATCCAGCGCGTCCAGGGCGCGGTGCGCCCGCCGGAGCGCCTCGCGCCGGGCGAGGCCGCTCAGCGTGCCCGCGAAGACCACCGCCTCCACCCCGGAGCCGCCGGGGAAGATGCCCGCCTGCTCGGCCATGACTCCGGCCCGCGCACGCAGCTCCATCGCTTCCGCGGGCAGGTCGAGGCCGAGCACCCGCACGCGCCCCGTCCTCACGCGCAGCACGCCGAGGAGCGCGCCGATCAGCGTGGACTTGCCGGCCCCGTTCGCCCCGACCAGTCCGATCGCGCGCCCGCCCAGGCTCGCGGTGATGCCGGTCAGCACCGGCCGCCCCCCGCGGTCGAGGTGAAGATCCTGAAGATCGATCCACGGCGCGCTCACGGAAGCCTCAGCACAGCTCGCCCAGCGGCTTGCGGGTGAAGAGCATTGCGGTCGCCGCCATGGCCACGGCACCGAGCCCCGCCAGCACCAGCGAGGACAGGAGGAGCGACGGCTCGGGAGGAGTCATCGAGATCGGCAGGTGCATCTCGATCACGCGGTCCGCGAGCACGCTCAGGTGGTAGGAAGGCGAGAGGCGGCGCAGCATGAAGGGGAGCTGCCCGAGCGGCTGGTCGAGGATGAAGAAGAAGGCGAGGCCTCCGATCAGACCGCGGCGGCTGACCATGTGGATGAGGCCGAAGATCCCTGTGTAGGCGAAGGCCCCCAGGGCCATAGCCAGGATCTCGCGTGGGTAGCCTGCGAGGCCCGCCCCGCCGAGGATCCGCGTGGCCAGCATGAGCGCGCAGGCGCCCAGGGCCAGGAGCCCGGCGGTCATGACCGTGCGCACCACCGCGAGCGCGGGCCGCGGCGCCGGTCCCAGGAGCTGGTAGAGGAGGGTCCGCTGGCGGATGCCGTCCCGCAGGGGCATCTCCCCGAAGAGCACGGCGGCCACGGGGATGCCGGGCATGATCAGCGAGAGCCGGATGGCCTCCAGGGCGTCGGCGAAGAGCGCGGGCGCGACCTCGCCCAGCACCAGCGCGATCCCGGCCAGCCCGAGGTAGATGAAGCCGAACAGAAGGGACAGCTTGAAGCCCCGCGTGGCCAGCATGGGAGCGAGGTAGGCGCGGAACGCAATCACGGCGGGGCGGCTCACGCGAGCACCTCGTTGAGCCACGCGCCGATGTCCGCGATCTCCTGCGGACAGACCTGATGCTCCATCGGGTATTCGAGCCAGCGCAATTCATGCCCCAGCGCGCGCAGCCGATCGCGGGCGTCGCGCCCCCGCGCGATGGGCACCATGGGATCAAAGGCACCGTGGGCCTGGAGGATCGGCGTGGCGGCGTTGGCCGTGCCTCGCTCCGCCTGGGCCGCCTCCTCGTCCACGAGATAGGTGGAGAGGGCGAGGATCCCGGCCAGGCGTTTCGGATAGCTGAGCCCGAGACGCAGGGCGATGGCGCCTCCCTGGGAGAACCCGGCGAGCACGGTCCGCTCCGCCGGCACCCCCCGCTCTTCCTCCCTCGCCAGCAGCCTCGCCACGGCCTCCATGCTCCGCGCGATGCCCTCGCGGTCCGGGTGAGCCCCAAGATCCGGGTTCACGATGTCGTACCAGGCCGGCATCACGAAGCCCCCGTTGATGCCCACCGGGATCGCGGGGGCATGGGGGAAGACGAACCTTGCGCGCAGCGCGGGATCCAGCCCCAGGTAGGGCACGACGGGCTCGAAGTCATGTCCATCAGCGCCCAGGCCGTGCAGCCACAGGACCGCCGCGCGGGCGGGGCCTTGCGACGGCTCGATTTCCACGGCGGGCAGGAGATCGCTGGTCATGGGCGCTCCGTATAGAGAAGCTGCAGACAATAGCGAAGCCTCGCGCGCGGTGCCAGCCGGGTTGAGCGCGGCGGGCGGTCGCCCCCGCGCATGGGGTGTCTACGGCAGGCCGGGCGCCGAGGTTGCGGCGGTTTCCCGCGGGGCGGGGACCCCGCCCCTCCGTCGAGCGCTCGGCCCTTTCCGTTCGCTATGCTCCCCCCATGCGCCCCGATCCCCTCTTCCACTCCCTCGCCTCGCTGCAGGCGCAGCTCAAGACCGCCCTGGCCGCCCCGCTGCCGGGAGAAGAGGCCCAGGCCGTCATGGCCCCCTCGCCGCGGCCCGTGCTGGAGTGGAATCTCGAGAACGCCCGCACGGCGGCGGCACTACTCACGGTATATCCCCGGCCGGAGGCGCCGCATGTCCTCCTGACGCTGCGCAGCCGTGATCTTCCCTCCCACAGGGGGCAGGTCTCGCTTCCGGGAGGAATGGTGGAGCCCGGCGAGTCCCCGGTGGCGGCGGCGCTGCGCGAGGCGCGGGAGGAGGTCGGCCTGGACCCGGAGGCGGTGGATGTCCTCTGCGATCTCTCGCCGGTCTTCATCCCGGTGACTGGGTTCCTGCTCCATCCCTTCGTGGCGATGGCCCGCCGAGCCCTGGTCTTCACACCCCATGAGGCGGAGGTGGCCCGCGTGATGGAGGTGCCGCTGGCCGAGCTGGCCGACCCCGCAAGGCAGCGAATCGAGACACGCATGATTCTGGACGAGCCGCGTCTCGTTCCGTACTTCCTCGTGGACGGCGAGAAGCTCTGGGGCGCGACGGCGATGATCCTCGCCGAGTTCCTGGCGCTCCTCGGATACCCGCCGAGGCCGGAACGAAGCTGAGAACGGCGAGGCGGGGCCGGGCACAAGCACGCCGGAAGGCATTCCCTATCTCGAATTATTATGAGACCGCATCTCAATAGTTGATTCAGGCTATGCCCCCGGCCGCACCGGAGCTATCCTGCACCCTGATTCGGGACGGTCATGCAGGCCATGTCCCGACGCGGATGGGACTGGTCCGTCGGACTCCCGGCGGGCGGGTCGGACGGGGTCCGGCGCTCGGCGGGGAGAGAGGGAGGCAGGACGATGGGAGGTAGGATCCCACTTGGAACGGCGGTGCTGGCGGTCGTCGGGCTCGGCATCGCGATGGTCACGCCCCGGGCCGCGGAGGCGGTGCGCCTACAGGGAAGCAGCAGCACGGCCTTCTACACCCAGGAGGTGAGCAAGAGCGGCTCCGGCGACGACTTCGAGAACCGGACCCGCGCCTATGAGAGGCTGCGCTTCGATCTCCTGGACCTCGGCGCGAAGAGCCTCTCCTTCCACGGCTCCCTCACCGCGCGCAACGATCTCACCAACGAGAGCATCGGCGACACCAGGACCCGGCTCTACCGCGGGTACCTGGAGTTCCGCCCGCGTCCGCTGGGCGCGCGGAAGCCCCTCTTCGTCTCCCGCCTCGGCCGGCAGTGGGTGTCGGCCGGCGTCGGCTCGGGCACCGTGGACGGACTGCATCTGCAGTTCGACCGGCCCGGTTGGGGTGGGCTGACCCTGTTCGGCGGAACCCTCGGCATCGACGCCCGCGAGCAGCTGCGCATCGACTCCCCAGAGGACTCACGAAGGCTGGGCGCGGAGCTGCGCATCCGCCCGCGGCTCGGCGAGGCGCTGCAGCCCGAGGTGAAGGTGAGCTTCGCCGACACGCGGCGGAACGACCTCGAAGAGTCGCGCCGCCTCGGCCTGCGGGGCGCGCTGCGGCTGCACCGCCAAGTCCAGCTCTGGGGCGAGCTCAGGCACGACTTCCTGCTCGACCGCACCTACGGCATCGCCGGCGGCGCCGAGTACAGGGAGCCCGCGCAGAAGCTCCGCCTCTGGGCCCAGTACAACCGCAGGACCGCCGCTCTGCCTGCCACCTCGTTCTTCGCCTTCTGGGACTCCAATCCGGTCACCCAGATGCGCGGCGGCGCCGCCTTCGGGATCGGCGGGCCCTATCGCCTGAGCCTGGAGATGGACCGGACCTGGTTCGAGCCGGAGACAAGCGACGCGGGCGACGCGGTGGCATCCGAGAAGGACCACGCCGAGGCCTATCGGGTCGTGCTGCAGCGGGGCGCCGTCGAGCTCGGCGCGCGCCTCGATTCCGGTTTCGCGGGGGACCGCGTCGGCCTGGTCGCCTCCGCCACCCATCGGATCGGCGACCGCTGGGACTTCCTGGCCGACCTCGGCTGGCAGTCCTACGACTGGGGCGAGTCCGATCCCGCCGACAACCATGTCGCCTCGGGGATCCTGGCCGCCACCTTCAAGATGAACCCGGATACCCATCTCACCGGGCAGCTCGAGACGATGAACAACTGGGACCTCGAGCAGGACCTCCGGTTCCTGCTCCGGATCGACAAGCGATTCCGCCTGGGACGCTGGTGAGGGGGGAGCGAAGATGAACAGCGTGCACATCCGCAGGACGGTTTGGATCGCCCTCGGCTCGATCGCCATGGCCGGTCTGGTCATCGCCGCCGGCTCCGCCGGCATTCCCTTCTCCCATCCCAAACATCTGGAGGCGGGCGCCGACTGCTCGGTGTGCCACCCGGATGCCGCCGCCAGCAAGTCGGGCGGCGACCACCTGCTGCCCGGCACCCAGGCCTGCCTCGGGTGCCATGAGGAGAAGGACCTGAAGGGTTGGGGCTGGGCGCCCGCCGAGGCCGCGGACAGCCGCTTCCCGGGCTTCTCCCACGAGTCCCATCTCGCGCTGGTCGAGGAGGGTTGCGTCCTCTGCCACGGAGCGCTGGGCGACCCCAAGCTCGCCGCGCAAGGGAGCGGAGAGATCGGACATGGCCTCTGCTTCGACTGCCACGACGGCCGCACCCGCTCCGCCGAATGCGCGGACTGTCACGCCGACGCCGGCGCTTTGCGTCCCTTGGACCACGGACCGGAGTACCGGCACACCCATCAGTTCGCCGCCCGCGGGTCCTCGGGGGACTGCGAACAGTGCCACCGGCAGAGCGAGCAGTGCAGCGAATGCCACCAGGGGGAGAATGTCCTCTTCCTGACCCACGACCGGAACTACCGCTTCACGCATCCGCTCGACGCGCGCAAGCACGAGAACGACTGCGCCTCCTGCCACGAGCCGGAATCCTTCTGCAACGACTGCCATCTGCGCGAGGGAGTGGCCCCGGAGAACCACGCCCAGGACTGGATCACCGGGTCCAACCGCCACGCGCCGGAGGCCCGCAGGGACATCGCCTCCTGCGCCGGGTGCCACTCGCAGGACGAACCACTCTGCGTGGGCTGCCATCGCGACGCCACCCCCGGTCGCGGCAACGACGCCAGCATCCACCCCGGGGGATTCGATGGGTACGGCGTGGAGGGTCCCTGGCACGAAGACGATGCGTACTATTGCTTCGACTGCCATGCCCGGGCGACCGGCACGAACCGCTTCTGCCAGTACTGTCACGGTTCCAAGAGCTAGCACGGAGGCGCGGGGTCTGGGGAAACGCGCGATCTCGACGGAGGGATCGGGCCCGGAAAGGCCGGGCGGCGCGGGACCCAGGGGAGGAGAGGCAACTCAAAATGGATAAGCTTTATCCTTTCTTGACCCCGATTATCCACCGCGGGCACAGTGGCTCCGGAATGCGCCGGAGCCACTCGAGACAAGGACGGAAACCCATGCGTATCCAGGGAAGCGATCGGCGGCGCCGGGAGGCGGGCCAGGGGTGGATCCTGATCGCCCTGCTCGTCGTCGCGGCGGCGTCCATGCTCGCCGGCTGCGCCGTCGACAACGACGGCGGCGTGCTGCCCCCCGGCACCCTCGTGGCCGACTGCAAGGGATGCCACATGAGCAAGGACATGCTCGTGGCCACCGCAGCCCCCGACACCCTCCCGCCGCCCGAGTCGTCCGGAGAGGGGTGAGGCGGGGCAGTGCCTCCGTTGGAGGTATGGGAAAAGTACATGGTCTCGAGCGCCTTCCTCGCCAGTTCGCACGGCGCCTTCTCCTGCGTGAGCTGCCACGGCGGCCAGGCGGGCAACCACACCAAGGAAGAGGCGCACGCCGAGATGGTCGGCGATCCCTCGGCGGGGGACTCCCCCGCCTGCCGGAGCTGCCACCAGACGACGGTGACCCGGCATGCCGCGAGCCTCCACGGCACCCAGAACGGTTACTTCACCCAGTTCGCGCTGCGCACCGGCCAGGCGACCCCGTCGCCGCAAGTTCAGGCGATGTTCGACAAGCACTGCTCGGGGTGCCACACCTCCTGTGGCCAGTGCCACATCAGCCGGCCCGCCTCGGTGGAGGGCGGCCTCGTCAACGGGCACCTCGTCAGCGGCCGCCCGTCCCAGACCGACAACTGCACCGCCTGCCACGGCAGCCGGGTCGGCGACGAGTACCGCGGCCACAACACAGGCATCCCGCCGGATGTCCACTACCTCAGGGGAAAGACCTGCTTCGCCTGCCACACCGGCACCGAGCTGCACGGCGACGGGACCACCCCCGCGGGCCGCTACGATGCTCCGGGAGCCCCCGACTGCGGTGAGTGCCACCCCGAGGTCGCGGACGACGAGGAGAACGCCCAGCACCGGATCCACTCCGACTCGGTGGCCTGCCAGG
>CAZWKH010000043.1:0-11808 GCA_964633885.1 uncultured bacterium
CCGCCCGCGAGGCGGAACGCGAGGCGCTGCTGGCCAGGGCCCGGGCCGCGGCCGGGAAGGAGGCGCGGTGATGCGAGCCGTCAGGAGCCTCTCATTCGCAGCGGTTCTCTTCGCGGGATCCATGGCGGCTCCGGCCAAAGCGGCGCCCGCCGCCGGTGTCGCCGCCATCCCCCCGGCTGCCTCAGGGAGCCCGGTGACCGCCCTCGTGGGTGCGACCGTGCATACCGTGACCGGCCCCGCGATCCCCGGTGCGACCGTTCTCCTGGAAGGCGGGAAGATCGCCGCACTGGGCGCGGACCTGGTTCTGCCCGAGGGAGCGGAGCGGATCGACCTCTCGGGCCTCCACCTCTACCCCGGCTTCATCGTGGCCAACTCCACCCTGGGCCTCGTCGAGGTCTCCAGCGTGCGCGGGACGATGGACGCCAACGAGACCGGCGAGGTGAACCCCAACGCGAGGGCGCAGGTCGCCCTCAATCCGAGCTCCGAGCTGATCCCGGTCACCCGGGCCAACGGGGTGCTCACCGCGCAGACGGCGCTCACGGGAGGGATCCTCACCGGAACCTCGGTGATCTGGAACCTGGACGGCTGGACCTGGGAGGAGATGACGCTGGTGCCGGCCGCCGCCCTGTTCCTGCGCTGGCCGGCCATGGTCCCGGAGGAAAGCCGCTGGGGTGGGCCGCCGCCTCCCGAGGAGGAAGTGAAGAAGCGCCGCGAGAAGCAGCTCAAGACCCTGCGGGACTCCTTCGACGCGGCGAAGGCCTATCTGAAGGCGCGGCGGGCCATGGCCGAGGGCGGGCCGCGGCACGAGACCGATGTGCGCTGGGAGGCGATGATCCCCGCGCTGGAGAGGAAGGTCCCGGTCTTCATCATGGCCGACGAGATCACCCAGATCGACGCGGCCCTGGACTTCGCGCGGGACGAGGAGCTTCGGGTCGTGATCGTGGGCGGCAGGGACGCGCCGCTCTGCGCGGAGAGGCTCGTGGAGCAGGAGGTCCCGGTCGTGCTGTCCGGGGCCACCGGCATGCCGCGGCGGAGCTGGGAGCCCTACGACGCGGCGTTCACGGCGGCGAGGCGGCTCCACGAGGCCGGGGTACGCTTCTGCATCTCCACCCCCGGCTTCACGGCCAACACGCGCAACCTCCCCTACGAGGCGGCGATGGCTGCGGCTTTCGGGTTGCCCCCCGACGAGGCGCTGCGCGCGATCACCCTCTACCCGGCGCAGATCCTCGGATTGGGCGACCGGCTGGGCTCGATCGAGCCGGGCAAGGACGCCAACCTCATCGCGACCGACGGGGACCCCCTCGAGATCCGCACGCGGGTGCTCAGGGCGTGGATCGCGGGGAGGCCGATGGAGATGACCAGCCGGCACACGGCGCTCTACGAGAAATGGCGGAACAGGCCCCGGGCAGAGGGCGGCGAGACGAGGCTGCGCCCGGCCCCGTGACGGGGCGCAGTCCCTTCAGGCCCGCCCCTGCGCGGCCGATAACCTCTCCAGGACCACCCGGTTGGAGCCCACCGACGCGACCTGGAGAGACCGTCATGACCGACAACGCCGCCTCCCTTCCCCCTCTGGCCACGCTGCTCGAGAGCATCTTCCGGGATTCGCCGGAGCATTTCGTCGTGCTCGATCCCGATCTCAAGATCCGCATCGCCGGGGAGACTTTCCGGCGCTCGGTGGGACTCGACCGCAACTGCGAAGTGAACTTCCTGGAGACCATCGAACGGTTCTCGCTCGGTAAGACGCGGGAGACCTTCGAGGCTCTCCGCCAGGGCGACGGCGATCATCGCGGGCTCGAGGTGTATCACCGGCGGCCGGGGAGCGAGGCCTTTCCCGTGGCCTATTCCTGGGTCTCCTGCATGGACGAAGCGGGGGTGTGCAAGGCGTTCATCGGGATCGGGCGCGAGTCCTCGTCGGGGGCCGTCTCCACCACCGACGAGGTGAGGCGGCTGCGCGCGGAGCTGGAGAAGGCACGCGAAGACATGGAGCGGCGGGCGAAGGAGATCGCGCGGTTGCGCGAGGAGCTGCAGACCCACACCACCCTCGACGGCACCACGGGGCTCGCCAACCGGCGCACGGCCCTGGCGCGGCTCGAGATCGAGGTGCCGCGCGCGCTGCGCTACGACGCGCCTCTCACCATCATGCTGGTGGACATCGACCACCTCGACTTCGTCAACGACACCTATGGGCAGGAGAAGGGGGACGAGGTGGTGGTTCAGGTGGCGGCACTCGTCCGGGAACAGATCCGCAACACGGATCTCGCCGCGCGCTACGACGGCGAGGAGTTCCTGGTCATCTGCCCCCACACCGACCGCGCGAACGCCCAGTTCCTGGCCGAGCGGCTGCGGCGGCGGGTGGCCGAGCTTTCCTTCCAGGCCGACGGCGAAGAGTTCGGCGTGACCATCTCCGCGGGGCTCGTCAGCGTGTCGGGAACGAACGAGTTCCAGGTGGACGCCGTGCTTCACGCCGCGGAGCAGGCCCTGGTGGCCGCGAAGAACGGCGGGCGGAACCGCGTGCGGGTGGCGGAGGCCGGTTAGGGACCGCTCAGTCCGAGACGGGCGATGTGGATCGGCTCGAAGGCCGGTCCGCCGGGGCTCCCGGGGGCGTCCGCCGCCGCGTCGGCCAGCGCCGCCTCCGCGATTTCATCGGGACGGGCGTGAACCGGCGCGTTGATCAGGACCCGCATGAAGAGATAGCGGGCTCCCGGGCGCAGGAAGCCCAGGGGCGCCAACTCCTCCGGCGGTTCGGTCCACCGCAGATCCAGCACCGCGGGACGGATGTCCACCCGGCGCGGCTCCCCCTTGCGCGTGGTGTCCCAGAGCAGCGCCTCCCTGGCAAGGAACCGCCGAGGCGCCTCGTCCGGGTCCGGCGCAGCCAGCTGCATCTGCTCCGCGTCCACCCGCACCACATAGTCGGCGGCGTGGATCACCCGGGTGAGCTTCTTCGCTCCCGGGGCGAGCCGTTCCGCGGAGAGGAACGCGAGGCCGTCGGGCACGACCGCGTTGAGCCGCGCGAGGAGCGCCTCCGGGCCGAGGTCGTCCACCAGCGCGATCTCCACCAGTTCGCCCGCGCTCACCACGCCCAGGGGAAGAGGCGGCGGAA
The DNA here is from genome assembly GCA_964633885.1 of uncultured bacterium. Classification (GTDB taxonomy): domain Bacteria; phylum Eisenbacteria; class RBG-16-71-46; order JABDJR01; family JABDJR01; genus CAVXKA01. The sequence continues at coordinate 3,101 of CAZWKH010000043.1, forward strand.
ACTCCATCACCGGCTTCGGGTGGAACCCCTCGCTGTAGTATGGGTTCAACCCGGCGCGGCGCAGCACTCGCGGAAGGGCGCGCAAGAAGTCGAGGTGTCCGGTCAGGGCCGTGACGCCGCTCACGGTGAAGCGCAGGCGGTAGCGGACGGCGTCGCCCTGAGCGAAAGCCCGCGGTCGGGCGCCGTCCCTCTGGGGATCGAACTTGCGCCGGGGAGGCGCGTCGGTCTGCGCAGCCCCCTCCCGCAACGGCGGCTCCAGCGCCCCCAGCTTCTGGAGGAACTCGCCGCGCTCCTCGCGCATGCGGTCGAGGTCGCAGGCCACGCCGCAGTGGTAGCAGACGAGCTTGCGCCTGTCCGCCTCATGCCCGGCCAGGCTCGTGTGGTGGACCTGCGCGCCGACGGGCTTGCCGCAGGGGGGAGAGAGCTTCCCCTTCATCGCCCGCTTGTACTCGGTCTCGAGGAAGGAGGGCTCGAGCCGCATGTCCAGGTGATCCCAGGGGGTCCGGCCGTCCAGGGGCAGGGTGCCCAGGAAGAGTTCGACCGGGATCTCCGGATGGCGGCGCAGGGCATCCGTCCAGGCGGCCCAGCGGAGATGGTCGTCCCAGGAGTCGAAGCGCGCTCCCGCACGCCAGACATCCTCCAGGACATCCGCCATGCGCCGGTCGCCCCGGCCGAGGACGCACTCGAGGAAGGTGGTGCGGGGATCGTGACGGCGGAACTCGAGGCACCAGCGGCGGGCCATGTCGCGCAGGCCGTCCTGCTTGCGCTCGATCTCGTCCAGGGGGTCCATCGCGCACCACTGGAAGGGGGTGTGGGGCTTGGGGACATGGGAGGAGACGGCCACCGTCACCCCGACCGCGCCCGCCTTGTGGTACTCCATACCGATCTGGCGCATGCGGCGGCCGGTTTCCATGATGCCGGCCACATCCTCGTCGGTCTCCGTGGGGAGCCCGATCATGAAGTAGAGCTTCATGCGCCGCCAGCCGCGGCTGAAGACGCGGTGGGCGGTGCGGGCGAGGTCCTCCTCCGAGATGTTCTTGTTGATAACATCGCGCAGGCGCTGGGTGCCGGCCTCGGGGGCGAAGGTGAGTCCGGTAGCGCGGACGGTGTTGATCTCGTCGAGGAGGTCCTCGTCCAGGCCGTAGGCCCGCAGGGAGGCCACGGAGAGTGAGACCTTCTCCGGGCGGAGCCGCTCCATCACCTGCTTGATGAGGGGGGAGATGCAGGAGTAGTCGGCGGTGGAGAGGGTGGTGAGGCCGACCTCGTCGTAGCCGCCCTTGCGCACGGCGGAGACGATGGTCTCCACGATCTCCTGCGGGTCCCGCTCGCGGACCGGGCGATAGATCATGCCCGCCTGGCAGAAGCGGCAGCCCTCCGTGCAGCCGCGAGCGATCTCGATGGCCATGCGGTCGAAGATGGCCTCCGCGGCGGCGACGGGGGCGTCGTCGGGGAACGGATGGCGGTTCAGGTCCTCGACGATCTGGCGTCTGGGGCGCGCGGGCACGCGGGGGTCGAGGGGGGCGCCCACGACCAGGTAGCCCGTGCGCTCGTCGACGGCGGTCTCGTAGAGGGCCGGACAGTAGAAGCCGCCGAGCGCCGCCAGCTCGATCAGGATGTCCCGCCTCGAGGCCCCGGCGGCCTTGAGGTCTGCGAGGCGAAGGAGCGCCTCGGGGAGCTTCTCCTCCGCGTCGCCGATCAGGAAGGCGTCGATGAAGGGGGCCATGGGTTCGGGCTGGGCGGCGACGGGGCCGCCGGCGATGACGAGGGGGTGAGCGGCGTCGCGGTCGGCGGCACGCAGCGGGATCCCCGAGAGGTCGAGCATGGTGAGGATGTTGGTGAAGGTGAGCTCGTACTGGAGCGAGAACCCCACCACATCGAAGTCCCGGAGAGGGGATGCGGTCTCCAGGGTGAGGAGCGGCAGGCCGCGCTCGCGGAGCTCCTTCTCCATGTCCACCCAGGGACAGAAGACCCGCTCGGCGGCGATGTCGGGGTGGCGGTTCAGGAGGGTGTAGAGGATCTTGGTGCCCAGGTGGCTCATCCCGATGTCGTAGACATCCGGGAAGGCCAGAGCCATACGGACCCGGACGGAGCCGGGGGCCTTCACGACCTGGTTGTACTCGCCCCCCACATACCGGGCGGGCTTGACGACCCGGTGCAGGAAGGGGGCGTAAGGGTGGCCGGAGAGGTTCAAGGGAGGCTCCTGTGGGCTTTGCCCCGAGGGCAAGGCGGGACGAGAGAATAGCAGAGTCGGTGGGAGCAGGGTGGGGGCGGGTCACCGTCGCCCGCCGACTCCTCTCTCAGGAGTCGGCCTTGACCCGATTGTCCCGCTTGTTCTCGTACATGCGGGCATCCGCCTCCTTGATGAGATCGTCGATGGTCTGATGACGCTCCCGATCGTAGGCGGCCACGCCAACGCTGTAAGACATGCGCGGAGAACTGTCGTGAAGCTGGTTCCGGCTTTCAACCCGCCGGCTAAGCTCGGATAACGGTCGGGCGGCATCGTCCTCGGTGGCGCCGGTCATGAGAACGCTGAATTCGTCTCCCCCAAGCCGGGCGATCACATCGGATTCCCGAAGGCACTGGAGCAGCAGCTCCGAGAACTCGACAATGAGCCGATCGCCCTCGCTGTGACCCAGTTGGTCATTGACGCGCTTCAGGTTGTCGAGATCCAGGTACACGAGGGTCGCCGGCCGCCCGGCGCGAAGGGCCTGTGCGAGGGCGTGCCGGCCGATCGTCTCAAAGCCCCTCCGATTCGAGAGCCCGGTCAAGGAGTCGACGGTGGCGAGCTCGAGAACATGTAGCTCCCGTTCGACCAGGCTGGCAAGATCGACCAGGGTCCTTCGCTCCTCCTCGTTCAGGCCGCGAGGCTTGAGGTCGATGATGCAAAGCGTGCCGAGCTTACTGCCGTTCAGTGAGGAGACGGGCACGCCGGCATAGAAGCGGATCTGAGGTTCATCGAGGACGAGCGGATTGTTTCGGAACCGCTCGTCGGTAAGTGCGTCCTCGATCACCATGACATCCTCATCCAGGATGGCATAGGCGCAAAAGGACACTTCCCTGGGTAGTTCCGTCAAGTCCATCCCTTGTCTCGACTTGAACCATCCGCGCTCCGCATCGACAAAGGTGATGAGGGCGATCGGAACATTGAAGATCTTCTGCACCAACCGGGTGACTCGGTCGAATCGCTCCTCTGGAGGCGTGTCGAGAATCCCGATGGCGTAGAGCGCCTCCAGCCGACTCTTTTCATCGCTGGGAATCCAGGATTGAGGCATCTGGGAAACCACCTTGATGGAAAGGCAGCAAACTCAGCGGAGCCTTAGGGTGCAGAGCATACTTCGAGCACGACACGAATTCCATACAGTATCGTGTCGAATCCCGCATAGTCGGTGCGGCTCATCATCATGGCGCTCTCGAGGATTCGACCCGGCCCTCTCTCCGCGAGAGGCTGGATCGCGTCCTTGACGGGCGTGCTCGTGAGGAAAGGAAAGGCCCCCCGGTTCGTGACCGGGGGGCCCTGGAAACTACCAGCGCGAGCCGCCGCCGCCCCGGTCCTCACGAGGCTTGGCCTCGTTGACCGTCAGGTTGCGTTGACCCATGGTGGTGTTGTTGAGTGCAAGAATGGCCTCGGCGGTGCCGTTCTCCATCTCCACGAAGCCGAATCCACGGGGCCGGCCCGTTTCGCGGTCCGTGATGAGATTGACGGAAGTAACCTCACCGTGAGCAGCAAACAACGCGCGAACCGCGTCGTCGGTGGCGTCGAAGGGCAGGTTGCCCACATAGATCTTCTTGGTCATTAGAACTTCTCCAGACGCGCGATGCGAGATCGCCCGCCGAAAGTCGGATCATCGGCGCGGACGGAGTATCCGATCAACGAACCGATGAGCCTCGTCGGAATGGAAACACTGGGGACGAGGCGAGGGTTCGGGAGGCGGGTTTGGACTGATCCGTATCGCTTCGAGAAGACTTCACCATGTGCACCAAGCGCACCATACTGTCAGGGACAGTAGCACGCTTCGCCGGTAATAGCTATCTTCCTGAGGCACCCGGTGACCTGACCCCCTGTGAACGATCCGGGTCGAGTGCTGGGCTGGGCCCGCGAGAAGATCAAGTCGTCGCGCGGGCGCAAGAGACGGAGACATCACCGACAGGGCGAGAGGGTAGAATCCCGTTGACGGCAGGCCCCCGAATGAGGAGAGATGGGGATCTGGCCAGGACAGAGGCGCCCACAGGCACCGCGCCGCTCCTCGGCCCTGCCGATATCGGGACCAACAGGAAAACCCGGCAGGGCTATCTGAATATGGAGACGTTAGTCGGCCGGAGAAAGGTGTCGAGGTGATCCGCCCCGAGCCGGGAGTGGGAACAATGGGAGTGTGGGTCCGCTGCGGACTTCTCCCGGCGGTGCTGGCGGTGCTGTGCGGCGCGCAGCAGGCCCGTGCCGAGTGGCAGCATTTTGGCGTCGGCGACGGGCTGGCCGGCTACGAGGTCAACGCGATCCTCGAGGATGGCGCGGGACATCTGTGGTTCGGCTGCGGCGTCCAAAAGAGCCGCGGCGGGGGCGTGAGCTCCTATGACGGCGTCAGCTGGAAGACCTTCACGACCACGGACGGGCTGGCAGACAACTCCGTCTACGCGATCGTCGAGGACCGCTCAGGACAACTCTGGTTCGGGACCGGGGGTGAGCGAGGCGCCGATGGCGAACGCCAGGATCTTGGTCGTGGCGCAAGTCGGTTCGACGGTGTGAGCTGGAGGACCTTCACGACTGCAGATGGACTGGCCGGAAACTCGGTGTACGCAATCATCGAGGACAGCTCCGGCAATCTGTGGTTCGGGACATATGACGGAGCCAGTCGCTACGACGGCGAGGGCTGGTCGACGTTCACGACTGCGGAGGGTCTGGCGGATAATCGGGTGGACGCAATCTGCCAGGACCGCTCCGGGAACCTCTGGTTTGGGACACGAAGCGGGATCAGTCGCTACGATGGCGCGGGCTGGTCGACCTTCACGACCGCGGATGGTCTGGCAGACAACTGGGTGGAGGCGATCTGTCAGGATCGCTCGGGGAACATCTGGGCCGGAACGCGCGGCGGCATCAGTCGCTACGATGGCACCTCTTGGAGGACATTTGCGCTCGGCCCGCCGTGGGAGAATCGGGTCAAGACGATCTTCGAGGATCGTCGCGGCCATCTGTGGTTCGGGACCTGGAGCAACGGCGTGCGTTGCTACGACGGGGAACGGTGGCGGTCGTTCACGACCGCCGACGGCCTGGCGACAAACAGCGTGCTGGCAATCACCGAAGACAACTCTGGAAATCTCTGGTTCGGCAGCAGTGATTGGGGCGGAGGGGTCGACCGCTACGACCGTTCGAACTGGAGGACATACACCACGGCGGACGGCCTGGCGAGCAATGGCGTCAACGCAATTCTCGAAGACCGGTTGGGGAATCTGTGGTTCGGGACCGGGGAGGGCGTTAGTCGGTACGACGGCGTGAACTGGAGAACGCTTACGGCCTCGGACGGCTTGGCCGGAAACGCGGTTTACTCGATTGCCGTGGGCGACTCGACGAGTCTGTGGTTCGGAACGCGTGAGGGAGCAAGTCGCTACGATGGCGGGGGATGGTCTACATTCACGACTGGGGATGGGTTGGCGGGTAGCGAGGTCATCTCAATCGCTGTGGACAGGCGAGGGCGCCTGTGGTTCGGGACATTTAACGGCGTCAGCCGGTACGACGGTGATGATTGGAGAACGTTCACGACGGCGGACGGCCTGGCGAGCAACTGCGTGTACTCGATTCTGGAGGACCGATCCGGGAATCTGTGGTTTGGAACAGTCGACGGCCTCAGTCGGTACGATGGCGACGACTGGACTACATTCACGACGGCGGACGGCTTGGCGAGCAACATCGTACATGCGATTCTCGAGGACAAAAGGGGGGGGCTGTGGGTTGCGACAGGTGGCGAGCTCGGCGCCGGGGGCGTCAGCGCCTACGACGGCCAGCACTGGCGGACCTTCACCACGGCTGATGGGCTGGCCGGCAATATCGCCGGCAGCCTTGCCGAGGACAGCGCGGGGAATATCTGGGTGGGGATCTGGGATGGCGGGGCAAGTCGGTACGACGGGGTCAGTTGGCTGACGTTCACGACCGCGGACGGGTTGGCCTTCGATGCAGTGAGTGCAATTGTCGAGGACCGCTGCGGGACGATGTGGTTCGGTACCGCGGGAGCTACGGCGTACGAGCCGGACCGCGTTCCCCCTCAGACCGTCATTGTGTCTCGACCACCACCGCTGTCCACCGGCACCTCCCAGGGAATCTCATTCGCTGCGGCTTACCGCGAGACCCGCTCCATCGCCTTTTCCTATTCCTTTGATGGGTCGGTGTGGTCAGCGTGGTCGCCAAGCAATGTCTGGTCCGGAACCAGCCTCTCCGACGGCACGCACATGTTCGCAGTGAAGGCCCGCGATCGAGTCGGGAATGTGGACTCCTCTCCAGCGGTGTGCAGGTTCGAGATCGACGCTACATCGCCGACGCCGGTGATTTACTCCCCGTCCTTCAACCAGGTCGTGCGGGACTCGATCGTGATCCAGGGCACGGCCGCCGATTTCCGATTCAAGAGCTATCTCGTGGAAGTTCGGAGTGCCGAGTCCGGGTCGTGGCGGTCACTGGCAGACTCATCGTCTCCGGTGACCAGGAATGTTCTCGCCGGTTGGAGCACATCAACTGTGCCGGATGGGCCATACCAGATCAGACTCTCGGTGGTCGACAGCCTGGGATTGACCGGGACTGCCCTCGTCGAGGTCGTCGTCGACAACGAGGCGCCGTGGGCGAAGGAAACCACGCCGGCGGTTGTAAGCACCGTCACCGGTGGGGATGTGTACACGACCGGCAACGAGGTGCATCTGTACTTCCCACCTCACGCCTTCGTGGAGGATGCGGTGGTGACGATCCAGCCGACCCCGGCAGACAGCGTGCCGGAGACGCTTTCGGCAGAAGCGGTCCGTCTGGTCCCGGGCTACCAGATCTCGTGGGGCGATGCGAATCTCGGCAAGCGAGCAACTCTGGAGTTCTCCCTCGCCGGAGTGGACAGCGCGGCAATCACGGGCAACCTCGCCCTCTACCATTCGTCCGATGGGGAGACATGGCAGCGCGTGGGTGGGACGGTGGATGGAGCGAGAAGCCGGATCTCACTGGCTGTATCCGAGCAGGGGTGGTACGCGCTCTTTGCAGATGCGGGGGAGGGGCACGGGGGCTTAGCACTATCGCCCTTGTCCCTAACTCCCCGAGTCTTCTCACCGACAGGCGGGTTCGCGGACCGGCAGGTGGGGATCGGGTTCACGATCGGGCGTGCGGGTCCGGTGAGCGTGAAGGTGTACAACCGCGCCGGCCGATTGGTGCGAGAAGTGCTGGCAGGCGGGTTCCTGGAAGCCGGTGCAAACCTGCTGCGGTGGGACGGGAAAAACAATGGCGGGGTCACCGTGGCCGATGGACTCTACGTAGTCACGGTGGAGGCGTTGGGTCAGAAGCAGACTGCGACGATTGCGGTCGTGAAGTGACACCATGCCTCAAGTTGGCCGGGTCCCCACGGAGGCTTCTCGCGGGACCTCTTGAGGGCCAGAGAGAAGCTGAGGTGGTGGCGTGGGTAACCGAACGCGGGGCACCCAGAAGACGGACCGGCGGAGACCCCAAGGCGATGCAACCCCGACATCCCAAGGCACAGTATCGGCCTCAGTCGCTCCCAGTCGGTCGCGGGGCGGATGACCCCCGAGACATTCGGCGCCGCCCGCACTGGCGACTGCTGTCCTCGAGCCAAGCTCGCCGTCATGATCGGACTGTTGCATATGTCCAAGGAGGGTCCCATGCGTGTCCTCTGGTTGAGACTCGGAATCCTGGCGCTAACTGTGACCGTGGCCAGTCCAGGTCATGCACGGGAACTCGCGCCGTCTGTGGGGGTGAGCGGGCAGGAGAGGTCACAGGATCAGGGCTCATGGACGAAACCAGTCCTTGCCGGCATCGGGTTGGGCGCGGCAGGCTTCCTAGCGGGCGGTTTGATCGGTGGCGCATTGTCCTACGACAGCGATACCGAATACAGTGGGTTGGCGGGCGCGTTCATCGGTTCCCAAATCGGTGGCACGCTTGGGATGGCCACTGGTGCACATCTCGGTAACCACCGGCGAGGGAATCTAGCATTGGACTTTCTTACTGGCGCCGCCATCTGGGGGGCAGGCATCGGGCTCGTAGTAGCCTCCCAGGATGCGACGGTCGGCCCGGCGGTGTTCGTGGTGATTCCGATTGCCCAGATTCTAGGTACGGTTGCTGTAGAGCGTGCTGTCGGCCAGCGTCGCTTGAGGCGCGGAGACATCGCGGTCGCGGTCGTTCCGACTGCCAGCGGCGGTGCTGTGTTCGTTGCGTCGGTCGCGTTCTAGCGCCCATGTTGTATCCAGCGGCGCCGGGGAGAAGCGCCGGCAGCTTCGTGCGGGACGGGTTCTGCGGTTTCGAGCCGTGACGGAAGCGCGGAACGCACTGCACGCCTCCCGAGGCCAGCCCATCTGGCATTCCGATGAGCCCCCAGAGGGGGGGGGCGCATGTTTCCTGTCCACCCGAAAACCACCCTTCGAGTGGGCACAATCGCGGCCCGGGGACGATTTCGGCCGCAGAAGCGATCCCCGAAACCCCTTGATTTCAATGGGATATAGACCCACCCGGACTGGGGTGC
>CAZWKH010000044.1:0-11716 GCA_964633885.1 uncultured bacterium
TTGCCAAGGACGCGATCGAGGCCGCGTTCACCAGCGTGCGCATGGTGGGGATCGACCTGCTCCTGACCGCGGTCATCCTGAGCCTCTCCCGCCTGCGGCGGCCCGGGGACGCGCCCCTCACCCTCAGGCGCGGCTTCCTGATCGGCGTCGCGCAGGCGGTGGCGATCCTCCCCGGCGTGAGCCGCTCCGGCTCCACCCTCGCCGCGGGCTCGCTGCTGGGGTTGCGGGGAGCGGAGGCCGCGCGCTTCTCCTTTCTGCTCTCCCTGCCCGCCATCCTGGGCGCCGCGGTGCTGGACGCGAAGGAAGTGAACGCCCTCGGCCAGGGCGAGCCTCTCGTCCTGGCGGTGGGATTCGTCACCGCAGCGGTGAGCGGATACTTCGCGATCCGCGTCATGTGGCGGGTCATGGAACGAGGGCGCCTCGCGCTCTTCGCGCCCTACTGCGCGATCCTCGGGATCGCGGCCATCTTGCTGGGCGGGGTGGTGCCTCGCTGAGCCCGGGCAACGCGGACGCAGGGATGACCTCGTCCGACGCTTCCCTGATCCTGGGCTGCGGGTACCTCGGTGCGCGCCTCGCCCGCGCCCTACGGGCGCGCGGCCATGAGGTGGTGGGCACCACCCGCAGCGGCTCGCCGCGCCCCCTGGAGGTGACCGGCGGCGCGGCCCCGGCAAGGTGGGACAGCGCGGCCCCCGACGCCGGGCCCGCCCTCGAGGCGCTTGCCCGCGGCGCGGCCTGGGTTTTCTTCACTGCTGCCCCATCCGGCGGAGCGAGCTACGAGAGCGTCTACCTGGACGCGGCGCGTCACATGGCCCATGTCCTTCCCGGCCTCGCGCCGCGGGCCGTGGTGATGCTGTCCAGCACCTCCGTCTACGGCGTGGCCGACGGATCCTGGGTGGACGCCGGCACGGCGGCCGATCCTGCGCGCGGAGGCGGCAGGGTCCTCTTGCGCGCTGAGGAGACGCTCCGCGCCGCCGGACTTCCCCTGCGCATCCTGCGTGCCGCGGGAATCTACGGCCCGGGCCGCGCCCCCTTCGATCGGGCGCGCATGGGCAGGGTCGCGGGCTCGGGCGAGGCCTGGGTGAACCTGGTGCATGTCGAGGACCTCGCCGGGATCGCCCTCGCGGCCGCGGAGCGCGGCGAGGATGGGCGAGTGTACCTGGCCGCGGATGGGGCCCCGGTGCGTCGCGCCGAGTATTACGCGGAGGCTGCGCGGCTGGTCGCCGCGCCGGCCCCCGTCTTTTCGGGCGGGGATGGTGGCCCCCATGTCGAGGGCCTCGGCAAGCGTATCCGCTCGCGGGAGAGCCTGGAGGCGCTGGGCGTGGCGCTCCGCTACCCGGACTACCGGGCCGGTCTTGCGGCCTCCCTGAACCCCAGCTGACCCGCCCCTGCGCCCCGGCGCCCCGGCGAAGTTCCCAGACTGCCGCTCCGGTTGTTAGAATGCGGGGGCATGCGGCGCGCTCTCTCGGGGAGGAGGGTTCCGGTGAAGGCATGGACCAGGCTGGCGGCGGGTCTCGCGGTGGCGGCGTCCTTGGCGGCTTGCGGGCGGAGTCCGGTGCCCGGCCTTCCCCCTTCCTCCGCCTATGTGCTGACGGGATCCCTGGTCGGAGAGGACGGAAAGCCGCTCGGCTATGCCAGTGTCGCCCTGGCCGGGAGTCCGCTCGGCACGGTCGCCGACGAGGCCGGGCGCTTCGCTCTGGACGGGCTGCGGACGGGCAGCTATGGGCTCACCGTGATCCACCTCGGCTATCGCTCCGCGCAGGCGCCGGTGACGGTCCCCGCGTCGGATGAGCGGACCGCGACCCTGGCGATGACGCGCGACGAGCGCCTCGGCCCCGCGCTGGTGGAGAAGCTCGGCGCGGTGACCGTCACCTTCCGTGTGTCTCCGGCGGGTCCGTGAGCACTCCGACGGATCCGAGCCTCGAGAAGTCCTCGCTCATCCGGGAGCTGGCCGATCTCTCCCGATTCACGGAGGGCATCCTGCGCACCATGGGCTCGGCCGTGGTGGCGGTGAACCCCGAGGGACGGATCGCCTATGTGAACCCCGCCGCGGAGGCGCTTCTGGGCCGCAGCGCGGCGGATCTCCTGCACCGCGACGCCGCCGAAGTGCTCTGCACCCGCGGGGGAGCGAGCCTGGTCGCCGATCCCTCCGGTGCCGGCGATGTCTCGGGCGAAGTGGACCTCAAGCGGGACGACGGCCGCGTGGTCACCGTGGATGTGCGCGTGAACCGGCATGAGGGGAAGGACGGCGAGGAAGAGGGGACGGTGGTCATCCTCACCGACCGCACCGATCTAAAGCGGGCGGAGGAAGAGGCGCGGCGCAAGGAGCGTCTGGCGTCCCTGGGAGAGCTCTCGGCGGGGGTCGCCCATGAGATCCGCAACCCCCTGGCCGGGATAGCCGCCAGCGCGCAGCTTCTGCAATCGCGGCTGGCCGAGGAGGATCCGCGCCGGCGTTTCGCCGAGGTCATCCTGGAGGAGGCGGCGCGGCTGGACCGCATCGTGGACAGCCTGCTCCGCTTCGCGCGGCCGCCGGCGCCGCGGCTGGCCGAGGACAGCCTGACCCGCTGCGTCGAGCGCGCGCTGGAGCTGGTGCGGGAGGAGGCGGTGCGGCGCGGGGTGGAGATCGTCCGGGACTTCGATCCCGACCTGCCGCGGGTGTGGATCGACTCGGACCAGATGGTGCAGGTGGCCCTGAACCTGCTCAGCAACGCAGTCCAGGCGATGCAGGAAGACGGCGGCACGCTGCGCGTGGCGCTGCGGCTCGAGAAGCGCCGTCCCTATGTGCGCCGCCGCGCGGGCCGGCGGGAGGAGGACGGGGGCGGGCTTCCCCAGGGGCGCGCTCCGCTTCAGGAATGGGTGGAGCTGGAGGTGACCGACAGCGGCCAGGGCGTGCCCGCGGAGGCCCTCGAGCGCATCTTCGATCCCTTCTTTACCACGCGGCGATCGGGCACCGGTCTGGGGCTGCCCATCGCGCAGGCCATCGTGCATGAGCATGGCGGCATGATCACCCTGAGCAGCGAGCCCGGGCGGGGGACCACCGTGCTGGTGGATCTCCCTCTGGAGAAGAGGCAGGGGCGCCGTCGCGAGGGCGCCGAGGCGAGGAGCGGCCATGGACGGTGAGGATCGGACGGTGGAGCGCGCCGAGGCGGGCGTCCTCGTCGTGGACGACGAGCGCACGCTGCGCTTCACGCTGAGCGAGGCGCTGCGCGACGAGGGCTACCGCACCTACCAGGCCGCCGACGGGGCGGAGGCCTTCGCCGCCCTGCGGGAGCAGAATGTCGATGTCGTGCTCCTCGACATGCGCCTCAAGGAATCGGGCGAGGACGGCCTCACCCTGCTCCGCAGCATCAAGCATGACTACCCGGAGGTGGAGGTGGTCATCATGACCGCCTACGGCCGCTTCGACCACGCGGTGGAGGCGACCAAGGCGGGCTGCTTCCAGTTCGTGGGCAAGCCCTTCCAGCTCGATCAGATCAAGCTGGTCGTGAAGGGAGCCCTCGAGAACGCGGCCCTGCGCCGCGAGGTGGAGGTGCTCCGCCGAGGCGCCCGCGGCCGCTTCCCCACGGACCAGATCATCGGGGAGAGCGAGAGCTTCCGGACGGTGCTGGACACGGTGGAGAAGGTGGCCAGGAGCCGCGCGACCGTGCTGCTCATCGGGGAGACCGGCACCGGCAAGGAGGTGGTGGCGCGGGCGCTGCACCGCACCTCCGATGTGGGAAAGGGCCCCTTCGTGGCCGTCAACTGCAGTGCCGTGCCCGAGAACCTCCTGGAGTCGGAGCTCTTCGGCTACGAGAAGGGCGCCTTCACCGACGCCAAGACCCGCAAGAAGGGCATGTTCGAACTCGCCCACCACGGCACCCTCTTCCTGGACGAGATCGGCGACATGGCCGCGGGCGTGCAGGCCAAGCTCCTGCGCGTCCTGGAGACGGGGACCTTCCGGCGCCTCGGCGGGACCGGCGACATCGAGGTCGTGGTGCGCGTCGTGGCCGCCACCAACAAGGACCTGAAACGCGAGGTGGGCGAGGGGCGCTTCCGCGAGGACCTCTACTACCGCCTGGCCGTGGTGCCGATCCGCATCCCGCCCTTGCGGGAGCGCACCGAATCGATCCTGCCCTTGGCGCAGTTCTTCCTGGACCACCTGAACCGCGAGATGGGGCGCGCCATCGAGGCCTTCAGCCCCGCCGCGGAGAAGGCGATGCTCGCTTACCGCTGGCCCGGCAATGTGCGCGAGCTGCGCAATGTGGTGGAGCGTGCGGTGCTGCTCTGCGGGGGGAAGCGTATCGATGTCGACGCGCTGCCGCTGGAGGTGCTGGGCGCCTCGGCGGGGCCCACGGCGGGGGCCGCGGAGACGGCCACGCAGCGATGGACCCTGGCCGACGCCGAGCGGGACGCGATCGAGCGGGCGTTGCGCCGCTTCGAGGGGAACAAGACCCGGGCCGCGGAAGCGCTCGGCGTGTCCCGGCAGACCCTGCGAGCCAAGATCCGCGAGTATGGTCTGGCGGACGAGGCCGCCGCGGAGGACTGACCCGGCCGGGATACCTGCGGGTCATGCCCCTCGCGCCCCCCTTGCGGGCCGGTCGGAATCTTGCCACCCGGCGCATCCCGCCCGGTGCGCCGGCCAGTTTCTGACCCCTCGCGCGGCCCCGCGGCCTCCCCGGAAGAGCCCGAGACCCCACGGGGTGTCCAGCAGTAACCTATTGTTGTTTGGAAAGTTACACATCCATCGGGCCCGCTGGAGCCCTGCTGCCCCCTCCCTGGCCCCCTCCTTGCAAATGACAACGCTCCGCGACCGGCAAGGCAGCCTGACCGGCCGGTTGCAGGAGGCCCGAGGTGAGCATGCCGACCGATCCGCGACTTCCGGCGAGTTCCCCGCGCGAGTCGCGCCCCGCGCTCCAGATCATCCGCGGAGGCAAGTGCGCCGTTCCGGTCCCCACCGCCCGTGTGCTCGCCGTGGCGAGCGGCAAGGGCGGGGTGGGCAAGACGAGCCTGGCCCTCAACCTCGCTCTCGCCCTGGCCGCGCTGGATCGCCGCGTGCTGCTGGTCGACGGCGACCTCGCCCTCGGCAAGCTGGACCTGCTTCTCGGGGAGGAGCCGGCCGCCAATCTGGGTCATGTCCTGAACGGCGAATGCGCCGTGGAGCAGGCGATCTTCACAGGACCCTCCGGCGTCCGGGTGCTGGCCAGCCCCTGCGGCCGCGACGAGTTCGCGGTGCTCGATGCCGCGCGCCGCGAGCGCTTCTGCGCCGCCATGGCGCGGGCCGCCACGGCCGCGGACATCGTGATCCTCGACCTGGCCACCGGCATCGGCCCCAATTCCATCGAGCTGGCCCGCCGCGCGGGCGAGATCGTGGTGGTCACCACCCCTGAGCCCACGGCCAGCATCGACGCCTACGCGTTGATCAAGATCCTGGGCGGCGTCCGCCGCGCCGCGCCGCGGATCATCGTGAATCGGGCCCGCTCGGCGGAGGAAGCCGCCGAGACCTACGCCCGACTCGCCCGGACCGCCAGCCGCCACCTGCACGCCGGCCTCGTGAGCTGGGGCCATGTGCTCGAAGACACGGCGGTGGGGGACGCGGTGCGCCGCCAGATTCCGTTCTTGCTGGGCGCCCCCGAGGCCCCCGCGTCCCTCTGCGTGCGCGAGGTGGCCCGCAAGCTTCTCTGCGGCGACCGGCCCGACGAGACCGACCGCGTCCCCCTTCCCGCGAACTCTTCCCCGGCTTCGCCTTCCCTCCCCCGCAGCGCCGGCCCTTCTCCCATCGCAGCGCGCCGGGAGTGGGAGGCGGCGTGATCCCGACCCCTCGAACCGTGACAAGGAGAGCCCGTTCCATGGCAACGCAGCGAGCCGCCGTCGAGGTGAGGCTGACCGAAGTCCCGCGTCCCAAGGCGTGGAAGAAGCCCACGAAGGACGAAGCCTTCCGCCGCTACGCGCCCCTCATGAAGTATGTGGTGGACCGCGTGGCCTCGAATGTCCCCAAGTATGTCGAGCGGGACGACCTGCTCAACGCGGCCGCGCTCGGCCTCTTCGACGCCCTCGACAAGTACGACTGCGGGAAAGGGACCAAGTTCGAGACCTACGCGGTGTGGCGGATCCGCGGCGCGGTGCTCGACGAGCTGCGCGCGATGGACTGGGCGAGCCGCTCCGTGCGGCGCAAGGCCCGGCATGTAGACGCTCTCACCCGCGACCTGGATCAGCGGCTCGGCCGCGCCGCCAGCGACGACGAGCTGGCCGAGATCATGGATGTCTCCTCGGTGGAGATGGCCCGGCTCCTGGAAGAGGTGCGCGGCGTGGTGCTGCTCTCGCTCAACCAGCCTCCCGGCGAGGGCGAGGAGGGGCACACCGGCGGCCTTGCCGAGGTCATCGAGGATCCCAACACGGAGGACGCGCTCACCGAGATCGAGCGCGAGCAGATGTCGAACCTCCTCGTGGATGTCATCAGCGATCTGACCGAGCAGGAGAAGCTGGTGCTCGCCCTCTACTACTACGAGGAGATGACGCTCAAGGAGATCGGGCAGACGCTCGGCATCTCCGAGTCGCGGGTCTCGCAGATCCACACCAAGGCGATCGGCCGACTGCGCGGCCGGGTGCGCAAGGCAGCCTGAACCGGACCGCATAGGGGGGATTAGACCGTGAAGACCACCACCAGGAAGCCGAAGACCGTCCAGCAGCCCGCGCGGGCCAAGGCCGCCGGGAAGCCCGCGGCGACCGCCGCCCGGAGCGCCGGTCCCGCGAAGGCCGCCCGCGAGAAGCAGGCCCTCACCGCCTGCCTCCAGGAACTCGGGCTCCTCGCCCAGGAGGCGGCGGAAAAGCTTGAATTGAAAGCCGAGAAGCTGGGCGCCGCGGGCACCGAGGCCCTGGCCCAGGCCGCCGCCTGGGACCGCGCGCTGACGGGGACCCTCCAGGAGTTCGCCGCCGAGGGCGGCGACGCGCGGGCCTCCGACTCCCTCCACGCGCTGCTCGTCTGGCACCACGCCGTCGGTGCGCTTCCCGCGACCGAGGAAGGCATCCGCGAGGCGGTGGTCACGCTCAAGCGGGCGATCCCCCACGACGGCGCCTCCATCTTTCTGCGGGACCCGGATGCGGCCTCGGTGATCCCCTTCCTGCACCACGGCATCGAGGTGGAGCTGATCGGCCGCATCCGCTTCAGCGAGGGGCAGGGCTTCTCCGCCTGGGTGGCCGGACGCAAACGGCCGGTCCTCTACACCTCGGTGCACCGCAACGAGGCGCCCACCGCGGCGCTGGTCCGCTCCTTCATGGCGGTGCCGCTCGTCGTCGGCTCCGAGTGCCTGGGCGTGCTCCAGGTGGGCAGCGTCAAGGACGGGTTCTTCACGGCGCGCTCGCTCCGCGTGCTCCTCCTCGCCGCGGCCATGCTTGCCGGCCTGGTGCAGCGCTTCCTGGCGCGGCGCCAGCTCGCCGCGCGCGAGATCCGCGACGCCTCCACCGGCTTGGCAACCCCGGAGTACTTGCGCATGCGCCTCGAGGAGGAGGTGGTGCGCTGCCGCGAGCTCGGCCACTCCATGAGCCTGGCCGCCTTCCGCCTGGTCGGTCTGGAAGGGCACGCCGAGCGCTTTGGCGCCGAGTACCGGGACCGATGCCGGATCGAGCTGGCCGAGCTGGTCCACGCCTGGCGGGGCCCGGCCGAACTGGCCGCTCTGGACGGGCAGGGCAAGGTGCTCGTGCTCCTTCCGTCCATGCGGCGGGAGCGCGCCGAGGAGCGGGCGACCGCCCTCGCCGCGGCGGTCGAGAAGCACATCTTCCCGCGCCGCAAGCGGATGGCCCTCCAGGCCGGAATCGCCGCCTATCCGGCCGACGCCGACGAGGCTCAAGGCCTCCTGGCCCAGGCCGATAACGACCTGTATGAATCGATGCGGGGCGAGGCGCAACCGCCGGCGTCCCTGGAATCGGTGGCCTTGTCCTAGCCCTTGGGGGCGAAGCGGATGTCCATGACCCAGCCAGCAGATGGTGCCGACCTCAAGGCCCGCCCGAGGCTGTTGATCGTCGACGACGAGGAGAATGTCGTCGAGATCCTTGCCGACCTGTTCTCCGAGCGGCCCTACACGGTCGACACGGTCAATACCGGCGAGGAAGCGATCGAGCGGCTGAGCGCGGGGGGTTACGACCTCGTGCTCACCGACATCAACCTGCCCGGCGTGAACGGACTGGAAGTGGTCGGCGCGGCCAAGAACTCCGACCCCGAGATGGTGGTGATCGTCATCACCGGCTATGCCTCCACCGGCACCGCCATCGACGCGCTCCGGCGCGGAGCCTACGACTACATCACCAAGCCCTTCGACCTCTGGGAGGTCGAGCAGATCGTGGCCCGCGGCCTCGAGGGCCGCCGGCTCGTCCACGAGAATCGCCGCCTCGTCCTGGACCTCCAGTCGGCCAACGAGGAACTGCGCCGCCACGAGGAGATCCTCAAGGAGAAGGTCGCGGTCGCCACCCGGCGGATCCGCACCCTCTACGAGATCGGCAAGGACGTCAACGCCAGCCTCGATGTCGCCAGGACCCTGCACTTCATCGTGAGCCAGGCGGCCGTGCTCAGCCACGCCCGCATGGGACTCCTCTTCCGCCGCCGCGAGAACACGGGCACCCTCGTGGCCGAGACGGGGTTCGGCCCCGCCGCGCCCCTCGTCGGCAGCGCCACCGTGCGCACGGGCCGCGGGGTGATCGGGCGGGTGGCCGAGACCTTGGAGCCCGCCTGCGCCGGCGACGAGGACCCCCGCAGCTTCGGAGAGGAGTTCCTCTCCGACCTGAATGTCACCACGGTGCTCGCGGTGCCGCTCCAGCACAAGGGCGGGCTCCTCGGCGTGCTGACCGTGATGGAGAAGGAAGGCGGGGCCTTCACCGAGGAGGACCGCGCGCTCCTCGAGTCCTTCGCCTCCCAGGCCGGGATGGCGCTGGGCAACGCCGAGCTCTACGAGACCGCCCGCGAGCTGGACCGGATGAAGTCGGAGTTCGTGGCCGTGGTCTCCCACGAGGTGCGCACCCCCCTCACCGCCATCCAGGGCTCGCTGGAGCTGGTGCTGGATAAGCGGTACTTCGAGATGACGGCCAAGATGCGCGAGCTGCTCACCATCTGTCAGACCAATGTGGAGCGCCTGCGACTGCTCATCAACGACATCCTGGACTTCTCCAAGATCGACGCCAGCCGCCTGAGCCTCAGCTTCTCCCCGATGCTGCTGGGGGACCTGGCCGAGGAGGTGGTGGCTTCCGTGGAGGCCGTGGCGGGGCAGAAGGGAATCGCGGTCCGGCTCATCACGGAGCCCGATGTCCCCCCCGTCCAGGCGGACCGGATGCGCGTGGGGCAGGTGCTGGCCAACCTGCTCGGCAACGCCCTCAAGTTCACTCCGGCCGGCGGCGAGGTGGGCGTCGAGGTCAGCGCCGCACCCGCGGGCGGGGTGCAGTGCGTGGTCAGCGACACCGGGCCCGGGATCGCTCCGGAGAACCTCGGCAAGCTCTTCCAGAAGTTCCAGCAGATCGACTCCTCGCTCACCCGCAAGCAGGGAGGCACGGGCCTGGGGCTCGTGATCTCGAAGGGGCTCATTGAGGGACATGGCGGCCGCATCTGGGTCGAGAGCCAGGTCGGTGCCGGGAGCCGCTTCTGCTTCACCCTGCCCGCGGTGCCCCCCCTGGCCATCTCCGACGGCGAGTCCGAGGAGACCGCCCAGGCCGCCTGATAGAATCCCACGCCGGAAGGGGGAGACATGATAGACTTTATCGTCTTTGTGTCCGACCCTTTCAGGCGATGAGCACCATGAGCCAACCAGTCCGTATCGATCCGCCCGCCGAGGCCTCGGCGATCTTTCCCCACGCCCGTGCCCACCGCCGGGTGGTCCCTGAGGATCTGCTGCTCGTGCTGACCTACCGGTGCAACTCCCGCTGCGTGATGTGCGGCATCTGGGAGGGGGACCAGTCGGGGAAGGGCGAGCTGACTCCGGAGGAATACCGGCGGATCCTTCCCGACACGCTGCGCGACATCAACCTGACGGGCGGCGAGGTCTTCCTGCGCAACGACCTCCCCGAGGTGGTGGCCGCGGTGCACGAGGCGGTGCCCAAGGCCCGCATCGTGATCTCGACCAACGGTCTCCAGCCGCGGCGTACGGAGAAGATGCTGCCCCAGATCCTCAAGGCGGATCCGGGCATCGGCTTTGCCGTGTCCATCGACGGCGAGGAAGAGGTGCACGACAAGGTCCGGGGAATCCCCGGCGGCTGGCGCAAGGCCTACGAGACGGTGAAGATCCTCCAGGCGGGGGGCGTGACCAACCTGCGCATCGCCTTCACCGCCACGGTGACCGAGGTGGCCGACAACACGGGCCACCTGGGGCGCATCTACGACCTGGCCCGCCGCACCGGGGTCGAGTTCACCTGCGCCGTGGCCCACAACTCCGATCACTACTTCAAGACCAGCGCCAACAGCGGCGTGAACATCCAGGAACTGGCCCGGCAGCTCGACCATGTCTCCGGAAACGAGCTGCGCAGCCCCAGGCTGAAGAGCTGGCTGCGGGCCTATTTTCACAAGGGGCTCGTGGAGCATGTCCGCGCGCGGGTGCGTCCCACGCCCTGCGAGGCCGGTCACACGAGTTTCATGATCGATCCGGTCGGGGATGTGTACCCCTGCAACATCCTCAACCTCCCCGTCGGCAATGTCCGCGAGACCCCCTTCCTGGAGATCTGGCAGTCCCAGCGGATGGAAGAGGTCCGGGAGGTGGTCCGCGCCTGCAACCAGCCCTGCTGGATGGTCTGCACGGCGAGGGCCAGCATGAAGCGGGACAAGCGGCAGGTCCTCTCCTGGGTTGCCGCCAACAAGGCCCGCGCGCACCTCGGCAAGCCCATCATCCGCTGACGGCGGTTGCGCCATTTGGCGCAATCGGCCCGGAGGCCGGGCAAGGCGGTGGAGCGCCCCGCCTTGAGGGCCGATATTCCACTATAGAAGTCCCCGCTGGGTCTCCGTCCAAACTCAACCTGGAGCCTCGTCATCGTGCCGATCGAAGCCCTCATCCTGGCCGAGGGCGGAACCGGTCGTCTCCGGCCGCTCACCGATCATGTGCCCACCAGCGTGGTGCCGGTCGGCGGCACCGCGCTGCTCGATCACCAGATCCAGGTGTTGCGCAGCGTGGGCGTGGATGCCATCACCGTGATCGGGGGTTATCGCGGCGCGCAGGTCGAGCAGATCTGCCGCTCCTACGATGCCGTTCGCTTCTGCCTGAACCCGCGGTTCAACCGGGAGGCGCCCACCCTCGATGCCGTCCGCATGGCCGGGCTGGTGCCTCATGCGGCGCTCCTCGTGCTGCGGGGCGACCTCCTCTTCGATCCCGAGCTGATCTCCGTGGTCGCTTCGGACGAAGGGGGCGACACCCTGGTTCTGGACGATCAGCAGGAGCCGCTCGGCCTGTGGAGGCTGGCTCCGTCCACCCTGAAGCTTCTCCTCGACCGGTCCACGGAGGTGGACGCGGCGGAGCAGCCGCTCCACCAGGTGCTGAGCCGGCTCCTGGAGCAGCAGGGTGCAAGGTCCGTCTCACCGAACGGGCATCCCTGGGTCCGGGTCGAGAGCCTGGAGACCCTGGCGCGCGCCCTGCGCGTGCAGCGCCAGATCGCCGCGGCTCATGTGGCCCGGACGGCGGCGCGCCTCGAGCAGGGCGGGGATGGGGAGCGCGCGCCCTTCAGGCCCTCGTTGCGCCGGGTCGGCTTGGGCGGGCTGCCCGGCACCGCACCGGCCTCC
>CAZWKH010000045.1:0-11678 GCA_964633885.1 uncultured bacterium
GTCGGATGGCCCAGGAAAACGATCAGCCGCTGCATCTGGGACACCTCGACCAGCATGAATCCCAGACCGATCGCGGTGAAGAAGAGGAAGAGGAGCCGGTTCCCCCCGATCGGCATGCGCTTGCCGGTGAGGCGGAGCGGGACCAGGAAGCAGGCGGCGGCGAGGGTGAACACCACCACCAGCAGGATGACCAGGATCGACACCGCGGTCATGTTGATGCGGTTGGCCGCCTGCCTCCAGTACGCGGGGCGCAGGGCGTCCCGGAGCCGGAGCATGTAGAAGAAGAACGGCTTGTCGTCGGTGGGCGGGGTGATGTCGATGGGCAGCCGCGCTCCCGCCGCCCGCGGATCCTTGCCGGAGGCGATGTCGGCGAAGATCGGATCCATGGCGCTCCTGGGGTCGAGCACCACCTCGAAGTGCAGGCGATCCGCCACGGCCCGGACCGTGTCCTGCTCGGCCAGGGTGAGCGGGCGCCTCGAGACGAGGATGGTCCCGATCCCCACCGACTGGCCCCTCGGGATGTGGCGCACCACAAGGATGTGGGCGCGGGGATCCTCGACCCCGGCCTCCCGCAGAGCGCCGGCGGCGAGGCTGACCAGGCGGTACACCTCTCCCGGGGCCTCGCGGAAGTACCAGCGCGAGAAGGTGAGCATCCCCGATCCGGTCAGACGGTCGAGGAAGATCCGCCAGGCCTCGGTGGTGTAGAGCCCGTTCTCGGCCAGCACGAAGGCCCCCGCCGCGGTGGCGGCGAAGGTGTCGATCAGCGAGACCTGGATCACATCGAAGGTCTCCGGAGACCCGGCCACGAAGCTGCGCGCCTCGTCCAGCGCGAAGCGGACATTGGGATAGCGGTCCAGGTGGCCGGTGAAGTCGCCGAAGCGGCCGTTGACGATCTTCAGGATGTTCTCGTTGAGCTCCACCGCAAGGACCGAGTCCTGCCCGAAGGCGAGGCAGCTCAGCACATCCCGCCCGCCCCCCGCTCCGATCACCAGCACCTTCGCCCCGGGGCGGACATAGTGGACGAGGTTGGTGACATCGTACTTGAGGTGCTCGAGGGTCCCCAGGTCGCCGTCGAAGCGGGTCATCACCGTCCAGGCGAAGGAGTCGATCGCCAGCCCCACCTCCGTGACCAGCCGGTCGGTGGGGTACGCCTCGCTCAGTCCCCAGCCGAAGGGCCGTGCGGCCAGGGTGGAGTCTCCCTCCACGGTGATCCGGGAAAAGGAGTTCCACTTCTCGTAGAGCGGGGGAGTCTGGTACTTGCCTTTCACCCACAAGAGGCGCAGGAGCGGAACCTGCCGATCGGTGAGCAGGGAGTTGGCCGTGCCGAAGGCCAGGAGCCCCACCGTGAGCCAGATCGCCGTCCGCGCCAGCCGGCGCTCCCTGCGTCCGGCCGCGAAGACCAGCGCCCCGAGTGCGGCCAGGGCCGCGATCACGAGCACCGCGGTGGGACCGTCGGTCACGCGGAGCACCTGCACCAGGAGCAGGCAGCCCAGCGCGGCCCCGGCCAGGTCGGCGGCGTAGAGGGAGCCGATCTGCCGGGGGTAGCGGGTCAGGGCGAGGCTCACGCAGATGCCGCTGAAGACGAAGGGCACCAGGATCACCAGGTAGGTGGCGAACACCGAGTAGAGGTAGGTGACGGAGAGGTCGGAGAGCCCGCGGGGGTTGGCGAAGGGGATGATGACATGGGTGAGGAAGCTCAGCACCACCGTCGCCGCGAAGAGGAGCGCGCTGCGCGCCAGGTGTCCTTCGGTGCGCTCCGGCGTGAAGAAGCGCGGGAAGAGGTAGACGAGGATCGCGCCGAAGGTCATCCCGAACATGGCGATCGAGATGGCCATGAAGGCGAAGTGGTACCACATGGTCACGCTGAAGATCCTGGTCAGCAGGATCTCGTACATGAGCGTGGCCAGGGTCACCAGGAACAGGCCGAAGTAGACGCTCCGCCCCGCCCGCAGTCTGCTCTCAGTTCCCGCCGTCGCCATCCGGAATCTCGCTTTCCCTCGCCGTCGCCTGGGTCACTACGACCCGAGCGCGTCCATTTTCCGGCGCAGCGCAGCGATGGTCGCCTCCGAGCGCTGGCCCTCGGGGAGCGCCTCCGCGATCCGCAGGGCCTCCTGGAGGGTGCCCGCCGCCGCCAGCGTGTCGCCCATGCCCGCCTGGAGATCCGCATGGGTCTGGAGAATGCGGAGCTTGCGGGGTCCGTAGGACTTGGCCAGGGCGCGCTCCGAGGCGGCCAGCCCCTCCTCCCAACGCTTCATCCGCCCGTAGACGGCGGCGAGCCGCGCCGGGGGGTTGTAATCCTCAGGGAGGTCGCGCTCCGAGGCCTCGAGCATGGGCAGGGCCTGCTCCGGCCGGTCGAGCTCGAAGTAGGCCGACATGCGGTGGGGATCGAACACCGCGCGGGCCTCCGGGCCGGTCGCGCGGGCCGCCTCGCCTTCCAGGAAGCCGGCCCAGCGCTCGGCCATGTCCCGCGCGGCGGCGCTGTCGCCCGCTTCGTGGTAGAGGCCGATGAGCGTTCCGAACACGGAGGAGCGGTCGTCGGCGGCGACCGGCATGGTGAGATCGTCCGCCACTTCGCGGGCGTTCGCCTCGTGGGCGGCGAGGAGTTCGCGGCGCGCGGGGTGGTCCGCGGGCAAGGCAAGGGCGCAGTCGAGTCCGGTCACGGCGACATTGGCCGCCGAGGCGGAGCGCGCGAGCCTCGGGTAGGCCTCCAGGGCGGCCCGCGCCGCGGCCTCGTTCTCCCCCTCGCGCTGCAGCGCGAAGAGAAGCGCCTCGACGGTCCGCTCGTAGGCGGGCCAGTCGGCCGGCGCGGCGGCGAGCGCCTCCCTGTAGGCCAGGGCCGCGCGGGGGTAGTCCCCGGCGCCGTAGAGCGCGTCGGCCCGGGTCAGGGCGCGATCCGCCTCGGCGAGGGTCGCCGGGGCCTCGGCGGGCTCATACCCATCGCGGCCCGCCTCGAGGATCGCCAGAAGCTGCGCCACCGTGGCTCCGCCGACCCGGCGCAGAAGGACCCTCTCGCTGTCGGGATCCACGATGAAGTAGGTGGGCAGCGCCTCCACGCCGTACTGCTTGCGGAAGGAAGCGTTCTGCGGCCGGTCGGTGTTCAGATCGAGCCAGACGAACCGTCCGGCTTCGCTCTCGAGCGCCTCGTCGGTGAAGACGAAGGCCCTCATCGAGCGGCAGGTGTGTCACCAGGGGGCCCAGGCTTCGATGAAGAGCGGGACATGCCGGGCCCGCGCCTCGGCCAGGGCCGCCGCGTAGTCGTCGGAGATGAACTCCATGACCATGGCGGGAGAAGCGTCCGCGGGGGCCTTCGCGCGGCTCGCGTCGGGGCCCGAGCGGCAGGCGGCCAGGATGAGCAGAGGGAACAGCAGGGAGATGGGATGGGCTTTCATGGGCGGCATCCTAGCAAAGGCGGTGGACCGCCGGGATGGGAAATGCGCGGTGGAGACGCGGTGGGCAGCCGGGATGTGGAATGCGCGGTGGGGGAGCCGGTGGCGGGTCCTGACGCGCTCCGATAGACTCCCCCGCCTATGGCCGCAGGGACCTGCTTCGCGATTCTGGCCGCGTGTCTGCTGGGCGGGCGTGTCGAGCTGCCCGAAGGCGAGTCTCCCGCCGGCGTCTCGCTGCAGCTCGCGCGGACCGGAGAGCGGCTGGCCGTCACCGATTCCACGGGCGAATTCGGGGCGAGCCTGCCCGACTCCCTCGGCCCCGCGGTGCTGGTCGAGTTCTGGCGGGGCGACCGGCTGCTGGGCGTGGAGACCCTGCTCTGCAGCCGGCCGCGAAGCGTGACGCCGGGCGGACGAGGTTACCTCGCCGCTCCGATGAGGGTCACCGCCGCGCCCCTCGAGCTCGAGTGGGAGGGCGAGGCGGAGCGGGTGGAGACCCTGCTTGCCGACGACTTGCGCTCGTCGTCCGCGCAGGTGCCTTCCCTTGCCGAGGCGATCCAGCAGCTTCCCGGCGTGGGCGCGGTGGGCCGGGACGGGTTCACCTCCGCCCCGACCATCCGCGGTCTGGGCCGGGAGCGATCGCTCCTGCTCCTGGAGGGCATGCGGCTCTCCGCGGATCGCGGGGTCGGGCCCTCGGCGAGCTTCCTCGATCCGCTTCTGGCCGGCGAGACGCAGATCCTGCGCGGCACCTCGGGGGTGGCCTTCGGCAGCGGCGCCATGGGGGGCGTGGTGCTTCTGGACCTGCCCTCTCCGCCGGCAAGCCCCGAGTTCACGGCCCGGGTGTCGGGCTCCTCGAACGGCGGCGGTCGCGCGGGCGCCTTCTCGGCCGCGGGGCCGGTGGGAAGGGGATGGCGGGCAGGGCTCGCCGGTGCGGCCCGCCGCCAGGACGATTACCGCTTTCCCGCAGGCGACGGATTCGAGGAAGGCGATGCCGCCAACTCCGGCCTGCGCAGCGCGGGGGGCGGTCTGGTGCTGGAGCGCCCCGAGGGCGCGCGGCTGCTGAGGATTGCTCTGATCGGCACCACCGCGGAAGAGGTGGGCCGGGCCACCACCCAGCCGCTGCGGCGGGACTGGATCCAGGATGAGGATCACCTCCTGGCCTCGGTGCGGCTCACCGAGGAGGGAACGACCGGCCGCAGCGCCTGGACGCTCGCCGCGCACAGGCCTCGGAGCGTGAACCGCGCGGAGCGGCTGGACGAAACCGACAACCCCACCCGCGTCACCTGGACCGAGAACAGCTCTTTCGATCTCTCCGCCGTCGCGAGGGTGGAGCGCGACCGCGGCGCCGCGACTTGGCTGTGGGGGCTGGACATCTTCACCCGATGGAATGTGGACGCGGTGGAGCGCGGTGTGGAGCATGAGGGCATGGAGCCGCCGGTCGAGACGGCGCTCGACCTGGTGACCGATGCGCGGCGCGGGGATGTCGGAGCCTATCTGGGCTGGAAGTGCCCGGTGCGCGAGGTGGGGGAGTTCCTGGCGACGGGACGGCTCGACTGGGCGGGGCGCGGCGCCGAGGGCCGCCCCGATGTCTCGTGGCTCGCCCCGAGCCTCGACCTCCGCCTCCTCTACCCCCTCGACGCGCGCTGGGCGGTGAGCCTCGGAGCAGGCCGCGCGTTCCGCGCCCCCCGCATCCAGGAGCTCTACTTCGCGGGGGACCGGCCGGGAGGATCGCGGCTCGCGAACCCGGATCTGGAGCCTGAGATGGCCTGGGCGGGGGAATGCGGTCTTCACTGGGGACGCGAGACGTGGCGCGGCTCGGCGACAGTCTGGGCCATGGCCGCCGAGGACTTCATCGCGCAGCTTCCCGTGGATGCCGGAGGGGACACCCTGCAGTTCCGCAATGTCACCCGCGGGCGGCTCCTCGGCGCGGAGCTCTCCGTCTCCTTTGAGCCCATCTCGGGCGGCGGGAAGATCGAGCTCGCCTACGCGGCCATGCGTGGAGAGGACCGCCATGGCGCGCCCCTTCCCGACATGCCTTCCGGCGAGCTGCGCGTCGCCGGCGGGTTCCGCCTGGCGGGCCCCGCCGAGGCGCCTCGCGCATCGGCCACCGCCTCGCTCCGGCTGGGCGCGGCCAAGACGCCGATCGCCGAGGGCGCATCCGCCGCCTGGTGGTCGGACTTCCTCGGCGCGACCGGCGTGGGCGGCGACGAGGTGGGGCACCGCGGCTACGCCCGCGCCGATCTCGGGCTGCGGTTGCGGCCCCACCCGCGGATCACCTGCGACGCGACGGTGACCAATCTCCTCGACGCGCGGTACCTGGACCGGCCGGAGCCCGACGCGTACCCGCAGCCGGGTCGCGCGGTGATGCTCCAGCTCACGACCCGTCTGTAGGGCGGCCCCCGCGCTACTTCGGGCGCTCCTCTTTGGTGAAGAGGAATGCCATGGGCTCGAGCCGCGCGCCCTTCGCGTCGGCCACCGCGTAGGTGCCGCGCGGCGACTCCTCGGGGGCGTACTCGTAGAAGGTCGCGCCGCCGAAGCGGCCGTCCTTTGCCAGAGCGTAGTAGGAGAGACTGAAGCGGGGCCTTCCGCGCTCCGTGAGAAGCCGATCCTCCGTGGTGGCGAGCACGCGCTCGAGCGCGCGCAGGCAGGCCTCCTGGGGCGACGCGCCGAGGCGCATCTGCTCCACAGCGAAGAACGCGCCGCATGCCTTGATGTTGGCCTCGCCGCGGCCGGTCGAACCCGCCGCGCCGGGGCAAGGCGGGAGAACCGCTCGTGGGTCGGGGACCGGATTGCTATACTCCGCCGCCACGGCCGGGGACCCATGCAAAGGCCTCGACGGTCTGCGTCGAGGCGATGCAGGAGGCGGCACGCCGCCCGAGAGGGCGGTTTCAGGAGGGGAAGCATGTCCGAAGCCAGGACCACATGGAGGTTCCCGCGCGCGTTCTGGACGGCGAATGTCGTGGAGCTCTGCGAGCGCGCCGCCTACTACGGCACCTTCATCGCGCTGCGCACCTATCTCCTGCGGGTCGTGCATCTGGACGATGTCCAGGCCGGGTTCGTGGCCGGGCTCTTCGGCGCGCTCATCTACCTCCTGCCCTTCTTCACCGGGGCCGCCGCGGACCGGATGGGCTTCCGCAACGGCCTCCTCCTCGCTTTCTTCCTCCTGACCCTGGGTTACGGCTCCCTGGGGGTCGTCAGCACCCTCGGGCCGGTGCTGGTGGGCCTCCTGCTCATCGTAATAGGTGGGGCCTTCGTCAAGCCGATCATCACCGGCACCGCGGCCAAGCTCTCCGACGAGACCAATCGCGCCCGGGCCTTCAGCATCTTCTACATGATGGTCAACATCGGCTCCTTCACCGGCAAGACCATCGTGGCCCCGATCCGCATCCAGCTGGGCGTGGACAAGGTGCCCTTCTTCTCCGCGGCGGCGGCGCTGGTCGCGCTGTTGATCGTAGCCGCCTTCTACTGGCCGAAGGAGAACGGTGAGAGCCGCCCGCGCAGCGTGCGCGAGACGCTCCAGGGAATGAGAGCCGCGCTGGGGAACCTGCGTTTCTCCTCGCTCATTCTCATCACCGCCGGTTTCTGGGCGATCCAAGGGCAGCTCTACGCCTCCATGCCCGACTATGTGATCCGCATGGCCGGCGAGACCTACAAGCCCGAGTGGTACGCGAATGTGAACCCGCTGGTGGTGGTGATGTTCGTGGTGCTCATCACCCAGCTCGTGCGCAAGTGGAAACCCGAGTGGTCGATCCTGGTGGCGATGACCCTGATCCCGCTCTCGTCCCTGGCCATGTCGGCGGCGCACCTCTTCGACGGGCCGCTGCATGTCTTCGGGATCGCCGTGCACCCGATCACCGCGATGATGGTCGTAGGGATCGCGATCCAGGGTCTCGCCGAGTGCTTCCTGAGCCCCAAGTACCTGGAGTACGCCTCCCGACAGGCGCCCAAGGGACGCGAGGGGCTCTACCTTGGCTACGCGCATCTGAACACATTCTTCGCCTGGCTGTTCGGCTTCATCTTCGCGGGCTACCTGCTCAAGGCATTCTGTCCGGATCCGCACTCGCTGCCCGAGGCCGTCCGCCTGCAGCATGAGCTGGCTCTGGCCGGGCAGGCGGCCATGCCGGCCGCCTACGCTCACGCGCATTACCTCTGGTACGCCTTCGCGGGGGTGGGAGCGGTGTCGCTCACGCTGATGATCGTCTACATCTTCGTGACCCGGCGGATCGATCGGAGGCACAAGGCGGCGTAAGGCCGGAGCGAGCCGCGTTCCGGGGCCGGTGGGGCCCCGGTCGCGAGGAGGTGGAGCATGGGACTCTCCGTGGGCATCGCCGGGCTCCCCAATGTGGGCAAGTCGACGCTCCTCAACGCTCTCACCCACGCGGGGGCGGAGGCGTCCAACTACCCCTTCTGCACCATCGAGAAGAACACCGGCATCGCCCCGGTGCCCGACCTGGATCTGCTGCTGCTCCAGGAAGCGTTGACCCCGGAGGAGGCCGTTCCCGCCGCCGTCACCTTCGTGGACATCGCGGGACTCGTCGAGGGCGCGAGCCGCGGCGACGGGCTCGGCAACAAGTTCCTCGCGCACATCCGCGAAGTGGATGTCGTCCTCCATGTGGTGCGCTGCTTCGAGGACGCGAATGTCGCCCACGCCGCCGGTACCGTGGATGCGGTACGCGACGCCGCGATCGTGGAGACGGAGTTCCTGCTGGCCGACCTGGACCAGGTGGACCGCGCCCTGCGCAGGGCGGCGGTCGCGGCCAAGAGCGGCAAGGTGGAAGACAGGGAGCGCGAGGCGCTGCTCCATCGGGTCCGGGAGCTCCTGGAGCGGGGCGGGCAGGTGAGCGCGCTCGAGATGGGGGAGCGGGACCGCGGGATCGTCCGCGAGCTGGGGCTCCTGACCGCCAAGCCCATGCTCTATGTGGCCAACACCGGCGAGGAGGACCCGCGCGGGGAGGGTCCTGCGGCGGCCGCGTTGCGGGAGGCCAAGGGCTCCGGCCGGGTGATCCCGGTCTCGGTGCGGGTGGAGGAGGAGATCGCGGAGCTGCCCCCCGAAGAGCAGGCCGAGTTCCTGGCCGGGATGGGTCTCGAGGACACCGCGCTCGACCTGGTGGTGACCGCCTGCTACCGGTTGCTCGACCTCATCACCTACTACACCTTCGCCAACGACAAGCTGCGGGCCTGGTCGTTGCGGCGCGGGCGGACGGCCGCCGAGGCCGCGGGGCAGGTGCACAGCGACATGGAGAAGGGGTTCATCCGCGCCGAGGTGATCGCGCTGCGCGACCTGCTGCAGCACAGGACCCGCCAGGCGCTGCACGAGCACGGTCTCATCCACACCGTCGGCCGCGAGCATGTCGTCCAGGACAGGGATGTCCTGCAGTTCCACTTCAAGGTGTGAGGGGAGGGCGGCGCCTCGGCACGCCCTCCGGCCCTGAGTCCACCAGAGGGGCGGGAAGGCTCCAGCCTCCGTCGGCGACGAGGATGGTGCCGGTGATCCACTCCGCGGCGGGGCTCGCCAGGAAGCAGATCATCTCGGCGATCTCTTCCACGGTCCCGAATCGCCCGAGGGGGATCTGCTCCAGCAAGGCGCGTTCGAGCTCGGCGGTGGGCCAGAGGCGTTCGGCGGCGCCCGCGCTGTAGAAGGGCCCCGGCGAGATCGCGTTGACGCGGATGCGGTAGGGCGCCCACTCCGCGGCCAGGGTGCGCGTCATCGCCTCCACCCCCGCCTTGGCGCAGACCGAGTGAACGACGCCGGGCTTGCCGTCGCGCGCGTAGGGAGCGGAGACATTGACGATCGCGCCGCCCCTGCCGCGCATGGCCCGGCCCACCTCGCGCGACATGTTGAAGACGCCGTTCAGGGCGATGTCGATCACCGTGGCGAAGCCCTTGGGTGCGAGCTGCATGGAAGGCCGGATGAAGTTGCCGGCGGCGTTGTTGACCAGGACATCGACCGCGCCGAACCGCTCGACCGCCGCGCGCACCGCGCGCTCGACCGAGACGGGGTCGCGCACATCGAGGGGGAGGCTCAACACCTCGAAGCCGTCACGAGCGCCGCGGGCGAGAAGTTCCGCATGGTGTCCGGTGTCGCGGCTCGCGCAGACGATGCCGGCCCCGAGGCGGCCGAAACGGGTGGAGGTGGCGAGGCCCAGGCCCGTGCCGCCGCCGGTGACGAGCACGACGGCGTCCTTGAAGGTGCCGTCTGGAAGGAGCGGGATGTTGGCGTTCATGGCCTATGGTCCTCCTCCGTGTTCGGCCGTGGGAGAGGGTGGGGAGCGCCGTGCCGGGGATCGCCCGGCGCGACGGGTAAGAAGGGGGGGGCAGGATCCACCGCCGGTCCCGGAAATTGCGCCGGAGGTGGGCGGTCGGGTCAGAGGGCTCATGAGGGGACCAAAAGTAGCAGAGGGAGGTCCCCCCAGGAACCCGGCGGAGGGCCTTCCCGGGCGGGCCTGCCCGACTCCCCCGGAACCCTGTATGGATAAGCCAATTCCGGGGTTGGCAGACCGGCCGCGGGATGATACAAACGCTCGTCCCCGAAATGCCCCAGGGAGGAAAACAGGCGATATGAAACAGCCCAACCGACTCGTGATGGGCGGGCTGATGCTCGTCGGGGCGGCCTTACCCGCCGCCGCGGAAGCGGCCGAGGCCGGCCACGGAGCATCCAGCTTCGACTTCACCACCATGGTCTTCGTCTTCATGCTGTCGACTTTCATCGGCCTCGGAGTGATCACGCGCGTGTCGCGGCTCCTCCACACGCCCCTGATGTCGCTCACCAACGCGATCTCCGCCATCGCGGTGATCGGCTCCATCCTCATCACCGGCGCCGAGCACCCGACCTACATCACGGTCATGGGCGGAGTGGCGCTGTTCGCGTCGATGACCAACATCGTCAGCGGCTTCCTGATCACGGAACGCATGCTCAAGATGTTCAAGACGCAGGGGCCGAAAAAAGCATGAGAGCGCAAATCATCCAGGTCATCTACCTGATCTCGACTGCTCTGTTCATCTTCTCACTGCACTGGATGAACAGCCCCAAGACCGCGCGCCGCTCCGTGCTCGCCGGCGTGGCCGCCATGTTCATGGCCATCGTCGGCACCATGCTCTATCCGGGGCTCGTGAACTGGGGCTGGATCGCGATCGCCGTCGCGCTCGGCTTCGCGGTGGGCATCCCGCTGTCCAAGGTGCCGTTGACCGCGGTGCCGCAGCGAACCGCCCTCTCCCACGCCTTCGGCGGTCTCGCCGCGGGCCTGGTCGGCACCGCCAAGTTCTATCTCTGGCTCGGTGAGGCGCGGGCCGCGGCCCCGGGCGAGCCGATCGAGCTCACCACATTTCGCGTCATCGCCATCGTCGTGGAGATCATCCTCGGGTACCTGACCTTCACCGGAAGCCTGATGGCGGCCGGCAAGCTCCAGGAAGTCAAGTGGATCCCCCAGCGGCCGGTCACCTACAGGTTCCAGAATCCGAGCAACTTCGCGATGTTCGGGCTGGCCCTGGTCTTCGGGCTCTTGATCGTCGTCGACCCGGTCAGGTTCGCCTATCTCTTCCCCGTGATCATCGCGATGTCCCTTCTCTTCGGCGTGTTGCTCATCATCCCCATCGGCGGGGCGGACATGCCGACGGTGATCGCACTCCTCAACTCGTATGCCGGTCTCGCCGCGGTGGCCATGGGCTTCGTGCTCGACAACAAGCTGCTCATCACCGCGGGCGCCCTCGACGGGTCCTCCGGCCTCATCCTCGCCATCATCATGTGCAAGGCGATGAACCGCTCCTTCGCCAATGTGCTGTTCGGCGCCTTCGGGCAGGTGCAGGCGGCGGCGGCGGGAGGCGAGAGGAAGGTGGCCAAGAGCGAGACCCCGGAAGGGGCGGCTCAGATCATGGAGCAGGCGAGCCTGGTGGTGGTCGTGCCCGGCTACGGGATGGCGGTCGCCCAGGCCCAGCACCGGGTGAAGGAACTCTACGAGCAGCTGACCAAGCGCGGGGTGGATGTGCGCTTCGCCATCCACCCGGTCGCCGGCCGCATGCCCGGCCACATGAATGTGCTGCTCGCCGAGGCCGAGATCCCCTACGAGAAGCTCGTGGAGATGGAGGACATCAACCACGACATGCCCCAGGCG
Source organism: uncultured bacterium (assembly GCA_964633885.1). Classification (GTDB taxonomy): domain Bacteria; phylum Eisenbacteria; class RBG-16-71-46; order JABDJR01; family JABDJR01; genus CAVXKA01. The sequence continues at coordinate 11,492 of CAZWKH010000045.1, forward strand.
GATGTCGTGCTGGTGATCGGCGCCAACGATGTCGTGAACCCGGCGGCCCGCCACGACAAGTCGAGCCCCATCTTCGGCATGCCGATCATCGACGCCGACAAGGCCCGGACCTGTTTCGCGATCAAGCGGACCATGAACCCGGGCTTCGCCGGCATCGAGAACGAGCTCTACTTCGCCGACAACACCT
>CAZWKH010000046.1:0-11519 GCA_964633885.1 uncultured bacterium
CTGGTACCAGGGAATCCTCGTCCACGCGCGGAACACCCGCGCGATCACGGAGTCGGTGGCGCTCTACCTCGCGGTCAACGCGGCGCTCCTGGGCGCCGCGGTAGCGGCCGCGCGGATCACCGGCCTTCTCGTGGGGCTCGGCGCCGTGGCGCTGAGCGTGCTTGCGCAGACCGTCTGGCTGCGCCGGCGCGCCGAGGCTCCGCTGGCCGCGCTCAAGGCAGCGCCACGCGGATGAGGCCGGGCTCGACGCCCGTGCCCTGCACTTCGCGGCCGTCCAGGAAGACGCGCACCCTCACCGAACGCCCGGCGGGGGGCCAACCGCCCTCGACCACCGTCCCCCGGACGCGCAGCGCGCCCCCCTCCAGCGATGCCGCATAGCGCGTGAGCCGGTAGGCTCCCTCTCGGTAGCCGAACCCGTCCCCTGCGTCCTCGTAGAGGTAGCCCTCGGCGCGGCCCTCCGCGTCCAACGCGACCAGCAGCGTGAGCGGATCCAGCGGCCTCTCGCCCACGAACTCGACGGCCGGCCCCGCGCACACGATGGCCCCGGGGCGCAGGAAGAGCGCAGGGAGATCCGCGTCCTTCGCCTCCGCGGGATCGAGCAGGAACCGGCGCCACGAGCGCTCCAGGCTCGTGGTCTTGCGCGATCCGTTGGGCGTGACCGCGGCGGCAACGAGCAGGTCGCCTCCCAGCAGGAACGCGTCGTCGACCGCGCGCAGCGACGGGTCCCGCGGATCGGCGAAGAAGAGCGGACGCGCCACCGGAAGCCCCGTCTCCGCCGCCTCGCGGAAGAGCGTGTACAGATAGGGCATGAGGCGGTAACGGCGCGCGAGCGCCGACCGGCAGGTGGTCTCCACCCGGGGCCCGAACGCCCACGGCTCCTTGTCGATCGCGCCCTTCTCGGTGTGGCCCCGCGCGAAGGGGAGGAGCGCCCCGAATCCCATCCAGCGCGCGAACATCTCCCCGTCCCCGTCGCCCGCGAACCCGCCGATGTCGGGCCCGGCAAAGGGCTGCCCGGAGAGCCCTAGGTTGAGCACCATGGGGATCGAGATGGCCAGGTGCTCCCAGCTCGCGGTGTTGTCCCCGGTCCAGGCGGCCGCGTAGCGCTGGCCCCCCAGATGGTTGGCCCGGGACAGGACGAAGGGCCTGAGCCCGGGGCGCGCGGCGAGGATTCCGTCGCGGGTCCCGCGGGCCATCTGCATGCCGTAGATGTTGTGGTAGCGGTCATGGGTATCGGGTCCGCCCAGATCGGGATCGGCGCGGTGGCGGTTCTCGAGCGGCATGGTCTTGCTGCCGACATGGAAGACCGCCGGCTCGTTCATGTCGTTCCACACCCCGTCCACCCCCATGGCGAGGAACTCCCGATAGAGCGCGCCCCACCAGGAGCGCACCGCGGCACTGGTGAAGTCCGGGAAGACGCAGGGCCCCGGCCACACGCTGCCGGTGAAGGGCGCGCCCCACTGCGTGGCCACCCAGGCTTCGGCGCGGGTCCCGGAGTCGTAGATTGCATAGCCCGGCTCCGCCTTGATGCCGGGGTCGATCATCCACACGGAGTGGAACCCCTGGGCGTGGAGGTCCCGGTTGAGCCCCTCGGGATCCGGGAACGCGGCCGGGCTGAAGGTGAAGGAGCGGAAGCCGTCCATGTAGTCGATGTCCATCCAGATCACATCGCAAGGAATGTCCCGGGCGCGGAACTCCGAGGCGATCCTGCGCACGCGGGCATCGGGCGTGTAGGAGTAGCGGCACTGCTGATAGCCCAGCGCCCACTGGGGCGGCAGCGGCATGTGCCCGGTGAGATCCGCCAGGGCCTCGACGACGCGCTGCGGCGAATCGCGATCCACGACGATCACCGGGAAGGGAGGGCCGTCGGCGATGCAGAGGATGTTGCGCGTGAGATCGATGCGAGCCCGGTAGGTCGTGTCGAAGAGGACTCCGAAGGCGCTTCCGTCCCCCCGGACTCCCAGCACCCAGGGATGGGACTGGTAGAGCTGCGGGCTCTCCGAGTCATAGCCGTAGGCGTCGTAGTTCCAGCAGGTGACGGCGCGCCCGTTGCGCAGGAGCGGACCCCCGGCCATCCCGGTGCCGTAGAGGCTGGTCCCCTCCGGCACGGACAGGCTTGCGGCGTAGCGGTTCTGCACCATGCGGAACTCGGGAGCGAGGGGGAAGTCCGCGGGTGCCTCGCCCAGCCCCGGCCATGCCCCGAACAGCGCCACCGAGGGCCGCGCCGAACGGCGCGCTTCCGGCGAGGCGTGGAAGCGGACCATTCCCTCGCCGATCGACTCCGCCACCGGAGCGGCCAGTCCCGCTCGGGTCCAGGCGGCAAGAGCCAGGGCGAGAACGACCGCGACGCGAACCCGGCTCTTCATCCTGGCGCTCCCCTCCAGAACGGCTCGTCGAATCCCAGCAGAACGGGCTCCGGCCGGAGCACCACGCCGAAGCGCTCCCACACGGCATCGGCGATTTCCCGGCCGAGGTCCAGGATGTCCGCGGCGGTCGCGCCCCCCCGGTTCACGAGCGCCAGGGTGTGGCGCGCCGAGATCGCGGCCCCGCCTCGGCGATGCCCCCGGCAGAAACCGGCCAACTCGATCAGCCGCGCCGCCGGCAGCTTCACTCCTCCCGCCGGATCGGGGTAGCGCGGGAGATCCTGTCCCGCCAGATCGCTCAGCCGGGCGTATTCCGTCTCGCTCACCGTAGGGTTCTTGAAGAACGACCCCGCGCTGCGAGCCTCGGGATCGCCCGCCGCGAGCAGCATCCCCTTGGCGCGGCGGATCTCCAGCACCGCGTCGCGCACCGCGCCCAGAGACGGCGCCCCCGAGCCCTCCGCGAAGCGCGCGGCCAGATCACGGTAGGCGATCGCGGGGGTCCCTCCCGGGGTCAGCCCGCAGGTCACCGACAGGACGATGTAGCGTCCGGCCGCCACGGTGTTGAACAGGCTCGAGCGGTACGCGAAGCCGCAGTCGGCCGGAGAGAGATCCCGCAGGTCGCCCGCGTCGCGATCGAAGACCCGCACCCCCCGGATGACCTGTGCCATCTCCTGCCCATAGGCGCCGACATTCTGCACCGGGGTGCCGCCGGCGGTGCCGGGGATGCCGCTCAGGCACTCGATGCCGGCCAGATTGCGCGCCACGCACCTCTCCACCACCGCATCCCAGGATTCGCCGGCCCCGGCCTCCACCAGCACCTCCGGCCCCACCTCCGCTTCCTGCACACCCCGGATGCCCATGCGCAGAACGAGACCCGGAAACCCGGCGTCGGAGACGAGCAGGTTGCTGCCGCCGCCCAGCACGAAGAAAGGCAGGCCCTCGCGGCGCGCAAAGGCCGTTCCCTCGGCCGCCTCGTCCTCGGTGCGTGCCTCCAGGAAGAACCGCGCGGGACCGCCCACGCCCAGGGTGGTGAACTCCGCGAGGAGCACCTCGCGCCGCATGTCCATGGGGCGAGAGTAGCGTGGAGAGGGAAGAGGGGGCTAGAGGGCCTCGCTCCAGGAGCTGTGCGGCCGGCGGTTGAGCAGGAACCACCCATGGAGGATCCGGCCGTAGCCCATGGGCTCCAGGCCGATCTTTTCGTAGAAGGGCCAGAGCCGCCGCTGCAGCTCCGGAAGCCGGTAGCAGGGCACGCCCACCAGGTAGTGGTGCTCGAGGTGCAGGTTGGAGTACAGGAAGAGCCAGTTCCAGAACCAGTGGCTGCGCACCAGGGTCGACCACTTGGCGGGATCGCGGGGGTCGATCGCGTAGTGCTGGCCGAGGCGGTTGAGAGTGAAGGCGACAGGGAAGAACAGGAAGAGCGGGGCGCCGTGCACCCGGAACCAGAGCGCGAAGCCGCCCTGGGACCAGAGCCAGAGGAGAAGCGCGAGGTGGATCCCCATGGCCGCCGTGCGCTCGATCCGGATCACCCGTTGCAGGGAGGCCGGGTAGGCGCGCGCGGCCTTCGCGGCCCCGGCCGAGTAGATGACGAACAGGGCCGGGGTGAGATAGAGGGCCTTGTACCACCGCGTCACCCGCTTCGGGGTGAGGTACGCCCGCTTGGGGTCGTCGGTCTCCGATCCCAGCTCGCGATGGTGGTCGAGGTGCCAGCGCCGGAACTGGCTCGCGGAGATGGAACTGGGCAGGGCGTAGCAGAGCCCCAGCAGGCGCTCCCACCGCCGCCGCCGTTTCGCGAAGACGAGGTTGTGAACCTGTTCGTGGAGAAGGATGGTGAAGGAGAGGATGACGAAGCCCTGCAGGGCCGCCAGAGGGATCCACACCCAGGGGGACGCGATCCGGTAGGAGAGCACCGCGATTCCCGCCAGGAGGAAGACCTGGCGGGCGGCCAGAAGAAAATGCCGGGAGGCGCTGCGGCCGTGCAGCTCCCGGATGTCCCCGTCGCCGAGAACATCCCGCAGCCGTCGCTGGATCTCCGGATTGATGAGGCGATCGTAGGAGCGGTTCATGGCAATGGCTTGATGAATGCGCGAGGGCGCCGGGGGCGCCCTCGCGTCGTGCCGAGGTCCAGGTGGTGACGCCTAGCGGAGCTTGGTCATGCGCCGCGTGGCGACCAGCTCCGGGGTTTCCAGCCGATAGAAGTAGATCCCGGGCGCGGAGTCCCGCCCCGCGTCCGTCCTGCCGTCCCAGGCCACATCGTAGGCGCCCACGCCCATCGAACGATCCACGAGGGTCCGAAGAATCCTTCCCTGCACATCGAAGACCTGGATCCGCACCGGCCCCTCCTGGGCAAGGTCGAACCGGATGCGGGTGCCTGCGAGGAAGGGGTTCGGGAAGTTCGCGCGCAGGAGCGTGGCCGTCACCTGCGGCTGGTCGCCCACGGCCGTCTGGTTGTTCTGCTGGACCGTGGCCGCGAGATGGATGGTGAGGCTCGGCAGGTTCGTCGCGCCGGCCAGACCCTGCTGGTCCCTCGTGGACAGGACGAGGGTCGCCGTGTAGGTCGTGTCCTGGCCGGTGGCGGCTCCCGAGTCGTCGAAGGCGATGGTGAAGGACGCCGCCGGGTCGCCCACATCCACGGCGCTGAAGGCCGGGACGAGAGCGAAGCGCCCATCCCCGCCCGTGATCACGGCGCCGTAGATGTTGAGGAGAGCCTGAAGGGCGTCGTAGCCGAGGTTGAAGGCGGAGACGGACCCGTTGGAGAAGCCCCCTTCCTCGTGGGTCCCGAAGTCGAGGGTGTCGGCGAGCACCTGAACCCCGCCCGCGAGGGAAGGCACCGCGTGGCGCAGCACGGTGCCGCCCAGGGCCACATTCGTCGAGGGATGGTCCGGATCGTCGCTCAGGATGACGAGGTTCCCCGCCTTCACCCCCGCGGAGGAGGTCAGCATCGCGATCGCGTGGGCGTTGCTTCCGCCCCCGGCCGGCTCGGTCTGGGTCCCCGCTGGAGCGGTGAACCCCGCCGGCGCGGTCAGCGTATAGGTCAGCTCATCCGCGGGAATCACGGCGGTGTTGGTGACGGTGAGAGTCTGCTCGGCCGTCGCCCCCACGATGACGGTCCCGAAGCTCAGGGCGGCATCCGCGCTGACGATCGCAGGCACCTGGAGGTCCAGCGCAACCGGCAGGTGATCCGAGGCCCGCTGCAGCGCGTCGGCGATGATCTGGCCCACGGCCGCGTTGGTGGGGGGATCGTTGATGCTCATGTTGAAGTGGAGGCCGTCCTGGCCATAGGCCTTGTAGGTGGCCGCGAGCTGGTCCAGCCCCTCCCCGTCGGCCAGGGAGTAGGTGGGGAGGACGAAGTCGAAGCGGTCGTCCATGCCGCCGGTCGCCCCGCCGTCGTTGGGATCCAGATAGCCCGTACGGGTGCTCTGGGTGTGGATCGAGGCAAAGGAGCTGTTGTTGTTCCAGCTCCCCGGCATGTTGATGGGATCCTGGACCCGCCCGGTGTTGACGGCCTGGCTCTCCAGCAGTTCCTGATAGGCCGGCTCGGTCGATGTGTAGAGATTCAGATCCCCGCTGACGATCATGTTGGTTCCGGCCGGGAAGCTGTTCATGAAGGCGCGCAGCCGCGTCGCCTCGGCGAGCCGGTCCGTTTCATAGCCGGTGCTTGCCTTGAAGTGGCAGACGAAGACGATGAACTCGGCGCTCGACGCCGTATAAGGTCTGGGCCGCAGCCGGTACCAGGCGATGTCGCGGGGGTCGCTGCCCAGGGTGTCCGACTCGACCAGGGTCATGGTCGCGGTCCGGTAGAAAAGGCCCTGGTTGAAGCTCTGGGTGGGGTCGTTGAAGAACTGCCCCTGGGCCCAGGCTCCCGGCTCCAGGGTGTTCAGCACATTGTTGAGGAAGTTGGTCATCGCCGTCTGGTCCTGGACTTCCTGAACCGCGATGACATCCACCCCTGAGATTCCCGTGAGAACGGTGCGGAAGGCCGGGTCGCGGGTGGTGTTGAGGTTGTCGTAGTTGAGCAGATTGTAATTGACGAAGCGGATGGCCGAGGCTTCCGGGGGGAAGGCCAGCACCCCGAGGGTGGCGAGGGCGGCGAGGGCCAGGACCAGAACGGCACGGCCGGAGCGGGGGGGGCGCGGCATGATGTTTCCTTCCAAATCCCGCCAGGCCGGGGAGATCGGCGGCCCTGCGGGAAAGCTGCGGTTCCCTCGGGTGAGCCCAAGCGAGCCAAGATGTTAGCCGAATGATTCTACATGAAGCGAAAGGGTCAAAGCCAGGGCTCCGGTCGCCGGACCGGAGCCCCGGAACCTCACGGTAGTTTGACGAGCCGCAAGCCCTTGGGGTTACGCGGGATCTTCGCCAGGTACACCCCGGGCGGGGCCGCCTCCCCCGCGTCGGTGCGTCCATCCCAGAAGGCGGCCGCCGCTCCTGCCGGAAGTCCCAGGCGGCGGACCCGTCTCCCGGCGATGTCCAGGATCAGAAGCTCTTGCGAGGCCCGGTCGGACCCCAGATCCAGGCGCACGCCATGGCGGAACGGGTTCGGGTAAGCCCGCGGCGGGAGGCGCGAGGCAGCTGCGGGGGCGGGCGCCCCCGAGACCTCCCGGACCAGGGTGAACGGCACGGGCGTGGGGATGACGACCGTGTCCGCGGCGGGAAAGACGCCCGCGTAGAGATCGTCGTCGTCCAGGGGGAGCGGCAGGCGCCAGGCCGCGAGGGCCTCGGCGCCGCGAACCGCCAGAGCCATATCGGCGACATCGTCCGCGGGGTCGGTCAACAGGGCGCCGCCGGCGGGATGCACCGCACCGCCCTCGTCGATCCACGCCCGCCGGATCCCCCGGCCTGCGGCGTCCTGGTCGAACCAGAGCAGGCAGGCCCCCACCCCAAACCCCTGGAGCCGCGGCCCATACTCGAACCCCGGCGAGGAACTGACCGGGAAGGCCCCCTCCCCCAGGGGAACCCCGTCCGGACCCAGGAACCGCGCCACCAGGTCGCTTCCACCGTTCCCCGGTTCGCGCCACACGACGAGCCATCGGGCCCCGACGGCCGTGGCATCGGCTTCGGTGGGCGCCTCGAGGTCGCGCGAAATGACCCGTGGAACTCCGGCCGGGAAGCCGTCCTGCGTCACCGGACAGGACACCACCTTGTGGATCAGCCCGTCCGTCGTCTCGCTCCAGACGACCAGGAAGCCCGCACCCGATGCGGTCGCGCGCGCCCAGGACCGGAACCCGGGGCCGGTGGCCAGGGGGAGGCCGCCCGGATCCCGCAGTCCGGACCCGCGTTCCCACCGGGCGAAGTAGAGATCGCCGGGCTTGACGCGCTCATCCTCCCACACGAGCAGTCCCTGCTCCCGCAGGGCAGCGGCCGCGGGCCGCCGGACGGGGCCCGGGTTCGCGGTCACGAAGACAGCCTCGCGGGGGGCGGGGGCTGAGGCGGCGTCCAGCTCCGCGGCTGCGAGCCGCGTTCCCTCGGCGGTCCAGCTCTCCCAGACGGCCAGAGCCCAGCCCGAGTCGGCCGCCACAGCCGCATGCAGCTCGCAGGCCGCCCCCAGAGTGACGGGAGCGGCAAGGCTGTCCGGCGGGCCCTCGGTGAAGTGCGTCCAGTAGATGCGATCCAGCGTCCCGTCGCGGCCATCCGACCAGGCCGCGAAGACCGTTCCGGCGGCCCCGGCGAGCGCCGGGCAGGATTGGAGCCCAGAGGGCGGAGCTTGCGAGGCGGGCAGGATCCCGGGGTCGGGTCGCGCGGATGCCGCCAGCGGGGCGAGGGCGAGACTCCCCGCGAGAAGGGCTGCGGCGAGGGGACCGGCGGCCCGGCCGCGGGGGGTCGCGATCAGGGCGATGCACTGTGCCATGGTGGAACTCCCAGGACGGGGAGTTCGTCAGAGGAGGCGGGCGAGGGAGGAGCGGGACCCTGCGGGAGGAGAGAGGCCGGGGCGGGGGTCGAGCCCGATCAGGCTCTCCCCCCTCCGGTGCCTGCCCCCTTGGCCTCGTCGCGGCGGGCCCCGGCGCCGGCGTCGGGCCGGACCGGAGGATCATCGGCGAGGTAGCGGAACTGTTCGTCGAACTGGCGCGGCGTCATTTTGCCGATGGTGGCCAGCCGCGCCACCGTTTTGGGATCGGCGAAATCCGAGGCCTCCAAGCGGATCATGTAATGGCGCGCGACCTTGTACGAGTCGCTGTCGATATCCACCTCGCGGATGCGCGCCTTGCCGGTCCTCTCGTCCAGGATCTCCGTGAATGGGATGGGGATGAGCTGGCCGCGATCAATGGTCACGATCGAGCCGGTGCCGCCCGAGAGCAGATACTGCACGGCGGCGTAGCCCAGGTCCTGGGTGTACTCGAGATCGAAGGGGATGGGATCGGCGCAGCGCAACTCGTAGCCGATGTCCTTGTCCACGATGGTGGCCGGAATGCCGCGCTCCTTGAGCCGGCGGCGCACCTCGTTCTTGAGCATCCGGCCCAGCTCGATCTCCGCGTAGCGGATGTTGCCGTGGGTGTCGCGCTCGATCTCCGTGTGCCGCGACAGCTCCTCCGGGTCGATGCGTTCCGATAGTCCCTCGGCGAGCAGCACGACCCCGTAGGGGCGGCCCATGGCCATGCGCTTGATGATGGAACCCTCAAGGATGTCGCAGATGGTCTCGACCGAGATGCGCTGATCGCGGAACTCCTCGCCGATGATGGTCAGCGTGGCTCCCGCCGCCTTGCCGATGCCCAGGGCGAGGTGGCCCGCCTTGCGGCCCATCGACACCAGGAAGTACCAGCGGGTGGTGGTCTGGGCGTCCACGATGATGGCCTGGGTGATGCCCACGCCGAAGTGGCGCGCCGTCTCGTAGCCGAAGGTGGGCATGTGGCCCGGCAGGGGCAGGTCGTTGTCGATCGTCTTGGGGACATGGGCCACCTCGAGCTGGGGCCCCGCCAGGCGGTCGATCTTCATCGCGCTGGTCGCGGTGTCGTCGCCTCCGATGGAGACGAGATAGTCGACGGAGAGCTCGGAAAGCGCGCGCACGGCGGCTTCCAGCTTCTCCGGGCTGCTGGCGGGATTGGCCCTGGAGGTGCGCAGCACCGAGCCGCCGTCGTAGTGGATGCGCGAGACGTCGTCGATGCGCAGCTCGATGTGGCGGCTGGAGTCGCCCTCGGAAAGCCACTGGAAGCCGTCGTAGAGGCCCAGCACCCGGAGCCCCGAGTTGATCGCCTGGATGGTCACTGAACGGATGACGCCGTTGATCCCCGGCGCGGGGCCGCCCCCCACGAGGATCGCCAGCGTCTTGCCGCGATTGTCCCTGAAGTCCTGGATCAAGCGTCCTCTCCTCGCCAGCCTGAGGCATCCGGAAAAACTTCCAGCGACTATACCCCAAGCCGGACCCCGCTGAAAGCGCTTACACGGGGGATTCCCAACGCACCCTTCGCCGTGTACTTTAGCGGGGAGGAGCCGACGGGATGGCCGCGGCGGTGTCCGGCTCGGCCGGTCCGTCCGTCCGACACGCGTCCGCCTTCGAGGAGGAGTCTTGCCCGCCACACAGGTCCCGTTCCCCCAGGTCCTCGCGCGGATCGCCCTCGAGACCGGCCTAGCCGGAGAGGCCTTCCACGGCAAGCGCTCTCCGGCTCCCCTGCTCTCGGCCGTGGTGGGCATTCGCGGCGACCGCCTCGAGCCCGCCCACCTCGCGCTGGCCGCGCGGTTGCCCGACTTCAAGCCCGCCGTGCTGCTCCAGGCTCTTCAGGAGAAGCGCACCCTGGTGCGGACCTGGGGGGCGCATGGCGTGTTCCAGGTCATCGCAGCGGCGGACCTGCCGCAGCAGCTCGCGGCGGCCGGCATCGCCGCGCCGCGCTGGCAGCGGTTCCTCGACGCGCGCTCCAACCTCGCGGCCCCCGCGCGCCTTCGACTGCTCAGGCGGCTCTGCCCCGTCGAGATCTCCCGCGACGGCCTCAAGGAGGCCATCCCCGAGCCGGGCACCCGGATGTTCATGCTTCGCGAGGCCGCGCAGGCCGGGCATATCGTCTGGAGGAGCGGGGACGGACAGCAGGCGGTCTTCGCCTGGACCGAAGAGTTTCTGGGCCGCTCGGTGAAACCGGACCGGGACTACAGGGCTCTCGTCGGCCGCTACCTGACCGCCTTCGGCCCCGTGGAGGCCACCGACCTCGCCGGCTGGCTGGGGGTGACGGTCGCTGCAGCGCGCAAGCTCATGTCCAAGCACCGGGTCGTGGAGATCCAGGTGGAGGGAGAAACCGCAAGCTCCTTCATGAAGCCCGAGGATCTGGAGCGGCTTCTCGAGGTGCGCAAGGTGCAGACTCGCGGCACCCTGATCATTCCCCCGGGCGATCCCCTCCTCCACGCCTACCGTGGCAGGTTTCATCCCCAGGGGAAAGAGGGCGCCGAGGAGGGACTCGTCTACGCCGACGGCCGTCTCGCCGCCTGCTGGAGCCTCGGCCGGGGCCAGGCCTTCATCCGGCTGGTCGGGGAGGCGAACGGGGCGAGGATCCAGAAGCTCGTGTCGGCGCTCTTGGAGCGGGCGGAGATCGAGGCCGCGGTCGAGCTGACCGGCGATCCGCTTCAGACATAGAGCGCGCCGCTTCCATGCCGTTCCTGGGCGAGATCGCCGCTCTCACCACCGCCACTTTCTGGGCCTTCGCGTCCCTCCTCTTCAACGCCGCGGCGAGGCGCCAGGGCGCGTTCACCCTCAATCAGGCCCGCATCACCCTGGCTCTCTTCGCTCTTTGCGGGATTCTGCTCGCCACCCGCGGCCTCCGGTGGGCCCCCGAAGCCCAACCGAGCCACCTGCTTCTCCTTGCCGCTTCCGGCCTGGTGGGGCTCACCCTGGGCGATTGGGCCTACTTCGGGGCGCTGGTCCGCCTGGGTCCGCGGCTCTCGACGCTGCTCATGACCCTGGCCCCCCCCATGACGGCTCTCCTCGCGGTGCCCGTCCTGGGAGAGACCCTGAGCCGGCAGGCGTGGATGGGGATGGCGCTCATCCTCGCCGGGGTCGCCTGGGTGGTGCGGGAGCGACAGGCGGAGCCCATCCCGCGGGGACGGCGTATCCGCGGGGTGATGCTCGGGGTGCTCGGATCGCTCGGTCAGGCCCTGGGGCTCATCCTTTCGAAGCTTGGCATGGGAACGGTGGTGGATCCCCTTCCTGCCACCGCGATCCGCATGGCCGCAGCCACCGCCGGGGTC
>CAZWKH010000047.1:0-4719 GCA_964633885.1 uncultured bacterium
TTGAGACGATGGCTGTACTCGCGCTCGAGACCGATCAGGGCCCCGATCAGACCCGAGATGGCCAGCGAGACGAGCAGCGAGAGTTGTGCGTTCATCGGAGGATCATAACGCCCCTGTCGGCGGGCGCGCACTACCCGCAGCGCGCCCTCGGGGCCGCCCTCGCGTCCCCCGGGGAGTTATCGGAGCGGACCGGCCGCGGCCTGAGCCGCTGCGGCAAGGTCCTCCACGCCGAAGACCGGCCGCTCGCAGGCGCGGTTGCGGCAGAGGAAGGCCGCCGCGCCCTCGGCGGGGGCCTCCAGGGCCGCCGTATAGGGAGCCAGCACGGCCAGGGGATCCGGGTCCGGCCGGCGCCAGGCGAAGACGGTGCGCGGCAGGTAACGGATCTGCAGGAAGCGCAACATGGCCTCCAGGGCCCCGTCTCCCGCGCGACCGGCCACGACCACCTCGCTGGTCGGACCCAGGGCGAAGTCGAGGGCGCAGAGGGCCTCGGTGTAGGCGACGGGGTATGTCTCGATGGTCCCGCCGAAGGACTCAAGCGCCCGCTCCCCCGCCCGGACGAAGGCGGCGTCGCCGGTGAGCCGGCCCAGCTTGAGTAGGAGCCCGGCGGCCACCGAGTTCCCCGAGGGGGTGGCCCCGTCGTAGAGCTGCTTGTCGCGCGCGAGAAGCCGCTCGTGATGCGCGGCGGTGAAGAAGAACCCCCCGGCCGCCTCGTCCTCGAAGAGCCGCAGGAGGTCCGCCGCCAGGTCCCGCGCCGCGCGCAGGCGCGACGGGTCGAAGGTCGCTTCGTAGAGATCGAAGAGGCCCTGGGCGACGAAGGCGTAATCGTCCAGGAAGCCGGGGATGTCCGCGACCCCGTCCCGGTAACGGTGGAGGAGCCCCCGCTGATCGGCCATGCTCCCCAGCAGAAAATCCGCGGCCGCCTCCGCCGCGCGCAGGTACTCCGGCGCCTCGAGCACCCTTCCGCCAAGGGCCAGCGCCGAGATCGTGAGCCCGTTCCAGTCCGCCAGAACCTTGTCGTCGAGGTGGGGCCGCGTTCTGCGTTCGCGGGCCGCGAGGAGCCGCGTCCGTGCTTCGGCGAGCCGGGTCCTGACCGCATCCTCCGTGATGCCGAACCGCTCGGCCAGGACGGCGTCGTCCGCGCTCCGGGAGAGGACGGTCCGGCCGCCCTCGAAGTTCCCCCGGAGGGTCACGCCATAGGCGGCGGCGAAGAGCGGATAGGCCTCGCGGCCCAGGATCTCCTGCACCTCGTCGGGAAGCCAGAGGTAGAAGGCTCCCTCCTCCCCCTCGCTGTCCGCGTCTTCGGCGCAGTAGAAGCCGCCCTGCGGCCCCCGCAGATCGCGCAGCACATACCCCAAGATGTCGCGCGCGACCTCGGCGTGCCGCGCGCGGCCGGTGGCCTGGAAGGCCTCCAGGTAGGCACGGGCCAGGAGCGCCTGGTCGTAGAGCATCTTCTCGAAGTGGGGCACGAGCCACCGCGCGTCGGTTGCGTAGCGGGCGAATCCCCCGCCGAGGTGGTCGTGGATTCCCCCCGCGGCCATCGCGTCGAGCTGGTGCTCGGCCAGTCGGACCGCCTCCGCTCCGCCGGGGCGATCCCCCAGGCGCAGGAGAAAGGAGAGGACATGGGGCCGGGGAAACTTGGGGGCCCCGCCGAAGCCGCCGTTCGCCTCGTCGTAGTCCTCGCGCAGCATCCGCCAGGCCTGGTCGAGGGTCCCCCGCCCCAGGCGGGCCGGGTTCGCGACCACGCGGCTACGCACGAACTCCGCGACCGTCTCCGCGGAAACCTCGACCTGGTCGCGCGAACCGCTCCAGGCATCGTGAAGCTGCAAGAGGACGGAGCGCAGGCCGGGCCGGCCGAGGCGCCCCTCCGGAGGGAAGTAGGTCCCGCCGAAGAAGGGCTTGCGGTCCGGGGTGAGGACCACGGTGAGGGGCCAGCCGCCGCTGCCCACCAACCCCTGCACCGCGGTCATGTATTGCGCGTCCACATCGGGGCGTTCCTCACGGTCCACTTTCACCGGCACGAAGCGTTCGTTGAGGATCGCGGCGATCTCCGCGTTCTCGAAGGACTCCCGCTCCATGACATGGCACCAGTGGCAGGTGCTGTAGCCGATGGAGAGGAAGATCGGCTTGTCCTCGTCGCGCGCCTTCGTGAAGGCCTCCTCGCCCCAGGGATACCAGTCCACCGGGTTGCCTGCGTGCTGGAGGAGGTAGGGGCTCTTCTCGCCGGCGAGGCGGTTGGGGGCCATGGGGACTCCTTGCGGTTCGCGCCTGGGGCCGGGTTGAGACTACCCCACGCGCGGGGCGCGCGCGAAGGCTCGACTTCGGGTACCCTCTGGACCCATGAACCCCGACCTCATCCGCCTCGTGCTCGTCCGCCCGGAGGAGGCCGGCAACATCGGCGCCGCTGCGCGGGTCGCTCGCAACTTCGGCCTCTCCCATCTCGTCCTGGTGGGCCCGCGGGCGCTGTGCCCAGGTGACGCGGTCAAGTGGGCCCATGGTGCGGAGGATGTGCTGGAGGGGGCCGATCACTGCGCGACACTCGCCGAGGCCCTGCGCGGCTGCGCGCGGACCTATGCGCTCACGCGCCGCCGGGGCCGCTTGCGCGGCGCGTACCTGAGCCCCCGCGATGCCGCCGCGGAGACCGCCGCCCGGTTGCGGGCAGGCCAGCCCGTGGCCTGGGTATTCGGGCCGGAATCGCGCGGCCTGGCCACCCAGGAGGTGTCCCTCTGCTCCGCGCGGGTGACCATCCCCACCTCCCCGCTCCAACCCTCGCTCAACCTCGCCCAGGCGGTCGCGGTCTGCGCCTACGAGATCGGGATGGCGACCTCGGTGGACTCGCCGGCGGCGCCCCGGCGCGAGGCGGCTTGGGAGGAGCGGGACGCCCTCTACCGCCACCTGGAGGCCGCGCTGCTGGCCATCCGCTTTCTGTATCCCCACACCGCGCGGTCCCGCATGGCCGCCCTCCGGGCGCTCCTCGAGCGCGCGGCTCTGACTCCACGCGAGGCGCGGCTCCTGCGGGGCATGGCCCGGCAGATGGATTGGGCGGCGGGACGCGAATGCCGGAGGGCGAGGCCGGGAGCACAGGAGAAGGACTAGGAGACTATGCCGCCCGGCGGCTCGTCTCGACCACCGTCTTGGCGGGCCGGACGGCCAGGCGGGCGGTCTCGCGCGCGTGGCGGCGGATGCGCCGCATGACGCGCAGCATCCGCTCGTTGTCGCGGATCTTGGAGACGACGATGCCGGCGTGCTCGGCCAGAATGCACAGCACCCGGAGGTCATCCTCGCCGTAGCGCACCCGAACGCTGCGGGTGCTGACATTGAGTACCCCGACCACGCGATCGCGCACCACGATGGGGGCCACCATCGCGTACTGGACGGGGCGCTTCTTCACCCGGAACCCAGGGAACTGGCGGATGTCGATCTCCGGGCCCAGGATGAGCGGAATCCGCGTGAGCGCCACCTTGCCGGAGATGCTCTGCCCCAGGGGCACGCGGGCGTTGCGCACCGCAGCCGGCTCGCGGTGCCCGGCAAAGGCCGTCACCACGAGATCGCCGCTCGGCCGGTCCACCAGCATGAGGCTCGCCTCGTCCGACTCGAAACAGTCGAGACAGGAATCGACGATGATCTGGCCGATGTCGGGACCGGAGGACCCCGAGCCGATGGCGCGGCTCACATTCAGCAAAGAGACAAGGTAGTCGATGGGGCGTCCCCCGGGGCGCAGACCCGGCTCCGGCGCGCCCGCCGTCCCCCCCTGCGGCAGGCGCCGGCGCCACAGGAGAGCGCCGGAGAGGGCGATGCCGCAGACGGCGAGGGCGAGGAGTCCCGTCCAGATGCTGGGGTTCATCCGTTGCGGGGGGATGAGCAGCAGGAGCCCGCTCATGACGCAGAAGACGGCCACCACCCCCGCAAGAAGCGCGAAGGCCGGATCGATGCTCGACTCCATGCGATGCGGGTCCCGGGCCGGGGGCGCGGGCCGCGCAGGTTCTTGGTTCATGACGACACGATGGGTATCGGCCGTTTGCGAGCCCAGTTGAGCCGCGGCGCGGGACCCGGAGGGGTTTTGCCTTTACGACAAAGCCTGTATGATTCCGCCGCCCGAATCCGCCGTCCCACGCGAACCTCTTGGGCGTCATGCCATCAGGATGCGCCAGGGGAGCTTACCGACCTTGCCGCTGCGCGCCATGGATACCCGCACCCGCCACTTCATCGGGGAGGTGCAGGATTTTGCCCGGCTTCTGGGCGCCGCCTGGTCGGGGGTCCCCGAGGCCTGGCACTACCGACGCCAGATCCGCGAGGCCATGGTCACATTCGGCGTCCTGGCCGCCCCCCTCGTGCTTCTCTCCAACCTCTTCATCGGCCTCGTGCTGGCGCTCGAGTGGGGCACGAAGCTGGAGCCCTTCGGGGCGAAGGCCCTCATGGGGCGCATCGTCTCGATCGGCGTGGTGCGTGAGATCGGACCGGTGGTGACGGGGCTCATGGTCGCGGGACGCACCGGTGCGAAGATGGCGGCTGAGATCGGGTCCATGCAGGTCACCGAACAGATCAGCGCGCTGCGGGCGCTCGGCGTGGACCCCGTGCACCGTCTCGTCATGCCGCGCCAGATGGCCAGCATGATCACCATGCTGCCGCTCATCGTGATGGCGGACGCGGTGGCCATCCTCGGCGGGTGGTATGTCGCCACCCGGTGGCTGAACACTCCGGGGCAACTCTTCTGGTCCGAGG
>CAZWKH010000047.1:4729-11490 GCA_964633885.1 uncultured bacterium
TGACCCTGGCGACCCCGATGGTCATGGCTGATCGCATCAAGGATCTGGCGGTGGGTTTCGTGAAGCCCGTCTTCTTCGGGTACATCATCGCCTCGATCAGCGCGTACTACGGCATGGCCACGCGGGGCGGCTCGAGCGGCGTCGGCGAGAACGCCACCCGGGCCGTGATGCTCAGCTCCCTGGGCGTCCTCTTCACCGACTTCATCCTGGGCAAGCTCGTCCTTGCCCTCTTCGGTTGAGGGGCCATGCGCCACGACCGATGCGACGCCGGCCACCCCCCCGATGGCGGGACACCGTCCACCTACCCCTATGCGCTCGAGCTCGAGCAGGTCTCTCTCTCCTTCGACAAGGAACCGGTGCTGCGAAACCTGGATCTCAAGGTCGCTCAGGGCGAGACCCGCGTCATCCTGGGCCGGAGCGGCGCCGGCAAGAGCACGATCCTCAAGCTGGCTCTCGGGCTCCTGCGCCCCGACTCGGGCCGCGTGAAGGTCTTCGGCGTGGACATCACCGGCCGGCGGGAGCGGGAGCTGGCCGAGATGCGCCATCGCATCGGCATGGTGTTCCAGGGGGGCGCGCTCTTCGACTCGATGAGCGTGGCCGAAAATGTCGGCTTTTGCCTGCTCGAAAAGCATCAGATCCCCATGGAGCAGGCGGCCCCGGTGATTCGGGAGCGGCTGCATTATGTCGGCCTCGAGGACGCGTTCGATCTCATGCCGTCGCAGCTCTCGGGGGGCATGGCCAAGCGCGTGGCCGTAGCCCGCGCCACCGTCTGCCACCCGGAGCTCATGCTCTACGACGAGCCCACCGGCGGTCTCGATCCCATCTCCACCCGCCGGATGAACCGCCTCATCAACCGGCTGCGGGACGATCTTCATGTCACCTCCGTGGTGGTCACCCACATCCTGCGCGACGCGCGCACGGTGGCGGACGCCATCACGATGATCCACGAGGGGCGTACCATCTTCGAGGGGACTCCGGCGGACATCCTGGCGTCCACCGACCCCTTCGTGCGAGACTTCATCTCCGAGAGAGGGATCTGAACCCCGATGCGCGAACGCTACATTCTGCCCTGGCGCGACCTGCGGCTCGGCATCTTCTTCATCGTCTCCACGGTGGTCCTCTCAGGGTTCCTGCTGATCGTGGGCACCAATCGGCGCATCTTCGAGCGGACCTACGAGCTGCGGCTCTACCTGTCGAACGCGCAGGGCCTCTCCGAAGGCTCCATGGTCAGCCTCTCGGGACTCGAGATCGGTCGCGTGTCCGAGCTCGAGTTCGTCCGGCAGGACACCGCGCGGGTGCTGCGCGTGGATTTGACGATGAGCAGCAAGTACCGCGAGCACATCACCGCGTCCTCGGTGGCGACCATTCGCACCCTGGGCGTTCTCGGCGACAAGTTCGTGGATGTGAGCCTGGGGAGTCCCACCGAACCGCCGCTGCGGGAAGGGAGCGCGCTGCCGGTCGCGGGCGAGATCGACTGGGCGGCCACCTTCCAGCGAGCGATCGACATGATGGACGACATGCAGGTGTTCCTCCGGAACGCCACGGAGACCATGGCTTCCTTGCAACGCGGAGAGGGGACCCTCGGCATGCTCCTCGAGGACGAAGCGGCCGCCGACCGGATGCGGGAGACGGTGGCGAACCTCTCCGCGGTGACGCGGGAGCTGCGCGAGGGACGGGGCACGGCCGGACGCCTGCTCTCGGACCCGGAGACCTTTCACAAGCTGGACGCGATCCTCACCCGCCTCGACCACCTCACCGCCGAGGCCGATTCCGGCGGCGGCGCCCTTGCACGCATCCTGGGCGACGAGGAGCTGGGGGACCACCTCCATGGCTTCATCGCCGGGTCGGACAGCCTGGTGTCCGCGGTGCGCAAGGGGGGGACCACCGCGCGGCTCCTGGAGGACGACGCACTCTACGCGGACATGACCCTGGCGCTGACCGAGTTGAAGGCGCTCCTCGAAGACATCCGCCGCAATCCGCGCCGCTACTTCAAGGTTTCGGTATTCTAATCGAATCGGCTGCTTTCAACCAATCGGAGCAGCCGCGCTGTCCAAGGGCTCCCCGCTCTCAAGGCCCGCGCGCCGGCGATCGATAACGGGGCCTAGAGCGGATCTCCGCTCCGACAACTCCAACGAGAGACGGCCCCCATGCCCAGGACCTCGCGACACCACAGACCCCCCACGGCGGCGCTCAACCCGAGCGGCGCCTGGACCCTCATCGGCCCGGGAAGCGTAGTGCGCGGCGAACTCCTCCTGACCGGCGATGTCCTCCTGCACGGCCGGCTGGAAGGAACCCTCTTCACCGATGGCGAAGTGCGCGTGGCGGCGAGCGGATCCGTGGACGGGGGCGTGCACGCGGTGCGCATCGTCGTGGAGGGCGCCTGCCGGGGCCGCCTCGAGGCGACCCAGGAAGTGATCCTGCGCCCCGCCTCCCTCGTGCAGGCCGACATCGACGCCGGCCTCCTCACCATCGACGACGGCGCCCGCTTCGCGGGGGATGTGACCCTCGGCGAGGGGCGTCCCCAGCCGCGGGTGGTCTCCGGGGCGCACGACAGCCCCGGCCGCGCCTAGACCCCTCCCCCGTTCCACCCCGCGCCGTGCGGGCCCCCGAACGCCCCCTTGGCCGGGGATGGCGGATGCCTGTATGGTTGGCGGGCTTGATGGAGGACCCGATGGCGCTGAAGCGCATTCCCGTTCCGACCCGCATCGCCCTGGAGGACGAGGGTGCCCGCATCGTCCTGGCCTGGGAGGACGGAATCGTCACGGCGTATCGGGCTTTCGATCTGCGGGCCGCATGCCCCTGCGCCGCGTGCGTCGACGAGCTCTCCGGCATCCGCACCCTGAGGCCGGAGGATGTCGACCCCACGGTCAGGGCCACGGCCGCCGGCCGCGTGGGCCGCTACGCGCTCGCGTTCCACTGGAGCGACGGCCACTCGAGCGGGATCTACACCTATGACCGTCTGCGCGGCGGCGGGTTCACGCCGGACGCGCAGCCGGACCGGGACGCGGGGGCCTGAAGGGGCGCTCGCGGGGGAAGGGACCAGGGACGATGACGGAGGGAACGATCGTGGCGGCTGAGAGAGACATTCCGGAGACCCGCGGAGCGGGTGGAGAGCACCCGACCTGGAACGGAGCGGCCGCGGCGCGCGCCATCGAGGAGTCCGTGCAGAGCGGCCTCCTCAAACCCTGCCGCGCTCTCCTGCTCGGCGCGGACATGAGCGAGGAAGCGGCCGCGCTCAGTCGGCTCGGCTTCCAGGTGATGGCGACCGACCCCTCCGGAGAGGCCCTCGCGCGGCTGCGCAAGGCGGTGGAGGCAAAGGGCGGAAAGATCGACGCCGTCCGCGCGGAGTTCCTGAAGACCCGGCAGTACTACTATGGCCCGGTCGGGCTCCTCGTCGAGCGCACCATGCTCCCGGGGATCCCCGCTTCGGGCCGGGCGCAATGGGCGTGCGTCGCGGCCCGGTGCCTGTCCAAGGACGGCAAGCTGTTCGCCCTCTTCCGCGTGGGCCGCGGCATCACCGGCCCCCCCTTCGTCATGTCGGCCGACGCGACGCGGAAGATGCTGAGCAGGCTCTTCCTGCTCGAGACCTTCGCGCAGGTCGGTCACGCGGGTCCCGGGCGCGATCAGGCCTGGATGGGCGTCTTCCGCCGCAAGTAGCAGCCGGTCACGACTCCGACGCAGTCTCCCCCGCGGAGAAGTACCGCGCGTCCGGATGGTGGAAGACGAGAGCGGAGACGCTTGCCTCCGGCTCCATCATGAACCCGTCTGTCAGGGCCACGCCGATTTCCCGCTCCGGCTCCAGGAGGGGCCACAGCACGGCCTGATCCTCCAGGTCCGGACAGGCGGGGTAACCGAAGGAGACCCGGATTCCCCGGTACCGCGCCTGCAGGAGATCCTTCAGGGCGAGGCCCGCAGGGTCCGGGAACCCCCACATCGCGCGCAGCCGCCGGTGGAGGAGCTCCGCCAGGCCCTCCGCGCATTCGATCGCCAGCGCCTGGAGGGCGTAGGACTTGAGATACTCGCCGGCGGTCTTCCAGGCGTCGGCCTGCTCGCGCACGCCTGCGCCGCAGGTGACGACGAAGGCGCCGAGGTAATCCACCCGTCCCGGCTCGCGGGGCGCGACCCAGTCGGCGAGACAGAGCCGGTCCCGGCCGCTCTGCCGGGGGAAATCGAAGCGGGCGATGGCCGCCCCCCCTGGGGCGTCGGACAGCAGCACGGCATCCCCCTCGGACCAGGCCGCGAAGAACCGGAAGATCCCGCGCGGGGTGAGGATGCCGAGGCGCCTCGCCTCCTCCTTCAAGTCCTCCACGGCCCTCTCGAGCTTCGCCGTCTTCTCGTCACCCTGCCGGCGCAGCCGCTCGATGGAGCCCCGCAGGCCAAGGTGCTTGGCGTAGAGCATCTGCGGGTTCACGAAGTCGAAGACCTCGGCCAGATCGACTTCTTCCAGGTGGTGCAGAGCCAGGTCGGGCGGAGCCGGCATGTCCACCGCACGCCACGCAGGCACGGGGGCCCCATGCACCGCCGGATTCGGCGGGCCGGCCGATTCCCCGCTGCCGCGCCGTGCCCGCTCGGCGAGAAGCGCATCGCGCCGCGCCGGATCCACGAGCCGGTTGGCCACATCGAGGCCGTCCATGGCGTCGCGGCAATAGATGACCGGCCCCTCGTACTCCACGGCGATGCGGGTCTCCGTGAACCTGCGGGTCAGCGCGGCGCCTCCCACCAGGATCGGGGTGGCGATCCCCGCGTCGCGCAGGTCCTGGGCGGTCACCGCCATCTGCTGCGCCGACTTCACGAGGAGCCCGGAGAGTCCGATCATGTCCGGCCGGTGGGCCTCTACCGCCGCGATCAGGTCGGACGGCGGCACCTTGATGCCCAGGTTGACGACCTCGTAGCCGTTGTTGCCGAGCACGATCTCGACGAGGTTCTTGCCGATGTCGTGCACATCCCCTTTCACCGTGGCCAGCAAGAGCTTGCCGCGGCTGCGCAAATCGGAGGCCTCGAGGTGCCGCTCGAGGTGAGCCACCGCGGATTTCATCGCCTCCGCGCTCTGCAGCACCTCGGCCACGATCAGCTCATTGGCGTTGAAGAGCCGCCCCACCTCGTCCATGCCCTTCATGAGCGGGCCGTTGATGATCTCGAGAGGCGGGATCGTCGCGAGAGCCAGGTCCAGATCGGCGAGCAGGCCGTCCCGCGTGCCCTGGATGATGTAATCGGCCAGCCGGTCCTCCAGCGACCTGCTCTCCGCCTTGACCGGGGTGCGCAGCCGCCGGCTGTCCCGGTAGAAGGCGGCGAAGGCGCCCGCCGGATCCGATCCCCGCGCGTAGAGGAGATCCTCGGCGAGGCGCCGCTCCTCGGCGGGGATCGACGCGTAGCGCTCGAGCCTCTCGCTGTTGACGATGGCCAGGTCCAGCCCTGCCGCCACACAGTGGTGCAGGAAGACCGAGTTGAGGACCTCCCGCCCCCCGGCGGGCAGGCCGAAGGACACATTACTGATCCCCAGCAGCGTCTTGGCCCGCGGGAAGCGCGCCTTGATGAGGCGCACCCCCTCGATGGTCTCCACCGCGCTCCCGGCGTACTTCGCGTCGCCGGTGGCGCAGGGGAAAACCAGCGGATCGAAGAGGAGGTCCTCCTCGCGCAGGCCGTACTTCCCGGTCAGGAGCGCGTGGGCCCGCTCGGCCACGGCCAGCTTGCGCGCGCGGGTGACGGCCATGCCCTCTTCGGGGTCCTCGTCGATGCAGCCCACGACCAGGGCCGCGCCGAAGCGCCGCGCGAGGGGCACGACCCTCTCGAGCCGCTCCTCCCCGTCCTCCAGGTTCACCGAGTTGATGATCGACTTCCCCTGGCACTGGCGGAGCGCGCGGTCGAGGACCGACGGGTCGGTGGTGTCCAGCATCAGCGGGACCCGGACCTTGCGGGTGAGCCGGTCGAGAAACCGCGTCACATCCTTCAGCTCATCGCGGTCGGGATCGGCCAGACAGACATCCAGCACATGGGCGCCTCCCTTCACCTGGCGCCGCCCCACCTCGGCCGCGTCCTCGAAGGCTTCCGCCCGGATCAGATCCCGGAACCGCCGGCTTCCTATGACATTGGTGCGCTCCCCGACGATGATCGGGCGGTTCTCCTCCTCCAGAGAGAGGAAGTCGACCCCGGAGACCCGCGAGAAGCGCCGCGAGGCCGGGAGCGGCACCCGCGGCGCCTTGCCCTCCACAGCACGGACGATGGCGCGGATGTGCGCGGGAGTCGTTCCGCAACAACCGCCCACGAAGTTGACCCACCCATGGTGCGCGAACCTACCGAGCACTTCCGCGAGCCGCTCCGGCGATTCGGTGTAGCGGCCGTTTTCGTCGGGCAGCCCCGCGTTGGGAACCACGGAGACGAAGCACTCGGCGATCCCGGCCAGGGATCGCAGGTGATCCGTCATGAAGGCCGGGCCGGTGGCGCAATTCAGCCCGACGGCGAAGAGATCGAGATGCTCGAGGCTGGTGTAGAGCGCCTCCACGCTCTGACCGGCGAGCATGGTGCCCATGGGCTCGATGGTGCCGGAGACGACGAGCGGCACCCGGCGGCCGGCGATCTCGCCGGCCTCGGCCACGCCGAGGGCTCCCGCTTTCACATTGAGCGTGTCCTGAGCGGTCTCCAGGATGAGGAAGTCCACACCCCCTTCGAGGAGACCCACCGCCTGCTCCCGGTAGTGAACCTGCAGCGCGTCAAAGCTCACCCCGCCGGTGACGGAGATGCTGCGCGTGGTGGGGCCCATGCTG
>CAZWKH010000048.1:0-11370 GCA_964633885.1 uncultured bacterium
GGTGGTGGAGTGGACCCCGCCGAGCCGTCTCGCGCTGCGCATCGAGGACCCGGATCTGCCCTTCGGCGGGACCTGGACCTATGTGGTGGAACCCGCCGAGGCCGGCGCGCTGCTCACGGTCACCGAGCAGGGGACCATCCGCAACGCCCTGTTCCGGGCGCTGTCCCGGTTCGTCTTCGGCCACCACTCCACCCTGGACGGCTACCTGCGCTCGCTGGGAAAGCGGTTCGGCGAAGAGACGGCCCCCGAGCACCTCCCCGCGCGGCCGGGGGCTTGACCCGGCCGCCCGCACCTCGGCCGGGGCAGACCGGGGCCCGGATTGTGCGCGGAGGAATCCTTGAGGGGGAGGGAAATCAGGGTTCCCGGGGGGATCGGGAGCCCTGGAGCATTGGGGTCCGGCGGGTCAGCGCTGCGGGGCCCAGTCTCCCGAGGGGGAGGCCCCCTCGTCTTCCGGACCGTAGTCGTCGTAGTCGTCGTTGCCGACCGCGCTGCCCGCGTAGGCCGGATCCCGCCGGGCGATCTCGCATTCCTCGACATAAGCGCCGAGGATCGTGGTCTCCATCTCGCGGCGGAAAGTACGCGTGATCGGGTGCGCGATGTCGCCGTAGCGCCCATCCGGCATCTTCCGGCTCGGCATGGCCACGAAGAGCTTGCGGTCGCGTCCCTCGATCACCTTGATGTTGCGCACCACGAAGCAATCGTCGAAGACCACCGTCACCAGGGCTCGTAGACGCTGATCTCTCCAGAGGCGGACCTTGACCTCGGTGATGTCCATCTCGCTTGCCCCCCTTGCGACTGGATTGCAGAGCCGGGCTGCCGCTTGGGGCAACATACTGGTACGACTCGCGGAAAATGTCCAGCCCTCCCGCTCGGTCCCGTCGTCCGGCGTCGCGTCGCGGGGACGGACCGTGCGGATCGCTGCGCGCCGAGCCACTTTCCACCTATGCAAGGAGGCGATCATCGAGTGTAATGGGCGTCTCCGCGCGGCAGACGCGCCGATGCGCCGCGCGGACCGTTGCGTCGAGGTTTCGAGAGATCCACCAGCCCGCATGGAACGCCGCCGGAGCGCGCCCGCGGCCCGCCGAGGAGGGAGAGCACCGTACCTATGGGGATGAGCATCGCGATCGCTTCCCAGAAGGGAGGCGTTGGGAAGACCACGCTTGCCGCCAACCTGGCCTCGGCGTTCGCCGAGCTGACTTTCAAGACCCTGCTGGTCGAGGTGGACCCGCAGGGCAGCCTGATCCGCTGCTTCGGGATCGAGCGGTTCGACGTCCACCAGGGACTCTTCGGCTGCCTGACCGCGGGCCTGCCCGGGGCGGAGGCGGTCGAGCAGGGCATCGGCGAGAACCTGGACCTCCTCCCGGCCAATGTCTGGTCCCACGAGGAGGAGATGGCCTACCAGGATGTCCTCAAGCGCGACCCCCTGGCCCTGCGCGCCATCGTGCGGTCGCTCCAGGACGATTACGACTATGTCCTCATGGACTGCCCCCCCGCGCTGGGATCGAACACCCGCGCCGCGCTGATCGCCGCGGACCGGTTCCTGGTGCCCGTGCAGGCCGAGGCGATGAATGTGGCCACCCTGCCGCGGGTCATGGCCCTGGCCGAGGAGGTGCGGGCCACGGACAACCCGGAGCTCGCCTTCGAGGGGCTGGTGGTGACCATGGTGGACAGCAGGACCCGCCACGCCCAGACCATGATCGAGCGCCTCTCCTCGGAGTACCCCCGCGATCTGCTCCAGACGGTCATCCCCCGCAGCATCCGCGTGGCCGAGGAGAGCCTGAAGGGCAAGCCCACGGTGACGGGACCCCGCAGCCGGGCCGGCAAGGCCCTGCAGTCCCTCGCCGAGGAGATCCTCTCGCGCCACTCCCGCGAGCGGGCCAGCCTGCGCGCGCTGGGCACGGAGACCGCCGAGACCTCGGAGCTCCTGGATTGGGACCGGGTCCTCGCCGATCTCCCCGTGGAGGACCCTTCCCCCTCCCACGCGGGGGACAACGGGGATCACAACGGAAGCTGGGAACTGGAGTAGGACGGGGCGGGCGGCCCCTCAGAGGCCGGAGCGGAAGCGGACCAGGGCAACGCCTCCGTCCGGGACCCGGATATCCGGAAAGGCCTGCTCGGCCAGGATCCGGCCGTCCGGTGCGCGCACGGTGAGCCGGCCCCGGTAACTGCCGGGCTCGACTTGCGCGCTCGCCACCTGGATCTCATGGGGCAGGGACCGCCAGGACCGCGTGTCGGCGCTCTCGGTGGCGGCCCCGAGGAGGTTCACCAGGATCCCTGCGGCCTCGCTCTTGTCCTCCGCCGCTTCGCTCGCCAGATACTTGACCAGGGCGCGGGTCACGGCGCGCAGTAGGATCCCCCCCATCGCGTCCTCGAAGGCCGCCGCCGCCATGGCCGACAGCGGCGCCGCGATCTGCGTGCTCAGCTCCCTCCCGCCCAGCTCGAAGATCGCCTGGGCGCCCAGCGGCGGCCGCTCCTCCAGCGCGGGCATGGCCACATGGAGCAGGTACTCGAAGCTCTGCGCCGAGTGGGACGCGCGGGCGCGCTCGGAGAGGGTGCGGGACCACCTGTCGCGGTCGCGGCGGATCTTCTCCGTCTCCCCCTTGAAGATGGGGATGGTCAGCGAGGTCCCCTCGCGGCGCGCAATCATCCCGTTTTCGAGCAGCACCACCACGGAGGAGACCGGGGTGCGGGGGAGCGCGTCCGCGTCGATGCCGTAGGACGCCGCGTAGCGCCGCGCCTCCTCGGCGAACCCCAGGCGCAGCGCGAGCCGCGTGAGGCGCTCGCCCAGGTCGGGGGGCGGCGGCGCGCCGTAGGCTTCGCTGAGCGTGCCCCGGGCCAGATCGGCCTGCCTGTACGCCACATAGGCGTCGTTGGGCTCCCCGCCCCACTCGAACAGGAGGCCGCTGAAGTAGCGCAGGAAGACATCGTGTCCGCAGCTGCCGTCCTTGTCCGGGCAGGAGGCGGACCGGAAGTCCAGCCGCTCGTTGATGACCCGCGCCTCCACGAGGACATCGCTCTCCCGACCGAGCTGCAGGTAGTTCCACGCCCGGTAGTACGCGATGTAGGCGTGCTCGTAGCCGGTCGCGCGGTAGTCCACCGCCAGATCGTTGGTGAGGAGCGAGAGAGCTTCCTTGCTCAGGCTGCGGGTGTAGAGGTCGTCGATGAGCCGCTCGGCCTGCTCGAAGGCCGCGTTCGACTCCTCGTAGCGGCCCAGCGCCTGGAGCACGAGCCCGCGGTCGAGGAGGACGCTCACATCGTCCTTCTTCGCGGACTCGAGCTGCCGGTAAGCGGCCTCGTACCGCCCCCCGGCAACATCCGCCTGGAACAGGCCGTTGTTGAGCCTGCCGCCCGCGCAGCCGGTCAGGAGAAGGACCAGCGCCAGCGCGGAGGCGCTACGCGCGCGCATGGGTGTTCGACGACGGAGGGATCAGGGTGTGTACTTCCCGCGACCGACGAACTTCTTGATCTTCTTCTGCCCCATCCAGGTCTTCTCGTTGGTCTCGATGTTCACCAGCGTCAGATCGGTCTGGTAGAAACGCACCTCGTCGCCGTCCTCCCGGTCCGTGATCGACGAGATGATCCCGATCAGCATGAAGTCGGCGCCCTGCTCCCTGCCGAACTGCTTGATCGTCTCGTCGGAGGCGTACCGGCCCTGGTCGGCCCGCTCGTCGCGGATCTCCTCGCGCTCGCCCGCGGTGGCCACCACACGGACCCGCCCGGAGTTCACGAAGGCGCGCTCGATGTCGCCGATGAAGGTCGCGGTGGCGATGTGCTCCGTCGTCTGGTTGCGGACCGTCCCCACGATCACGGTGGGCTTGGCGCCGTGAGCCTGCATCCAGTCGGTGTACCAGTTCGCGCCCATGGCGCTCGGGATCATCTCCTCCGCCACCAGCCGGGAATCCGCGTCGTTCCACCGTCCCGAAAGGTCCACGGTGGTGTCGCTGTCGAGCCGGGTCACGGTCTTGCCGGCGCACCCGCCGAGCGCCAGGGCCGCCACCAGGATCGCTCCAAGAACACGCCACGATGCACGCATCAGTTCCTCCTATCCTCCGGCCCGCTTCTGGATGGCCTGGATGATCTCACGGCTCTCCGGGAATCGCCCGGTCTCCAGCTTCGAGTAGACGGGCTCGCCGTCCACGAAAATCTCGAATCGTCCCCCGTCCGACGGCACGAGGATCAGCTCCTCAATGTCCCGCTTGAAACGGGGCAGCAGTTCGGCCGCCAGACCGACGGCCTTGGGCTCGTAGTTTCAGGCCGCGCAGTAGATCAGCTTGAGCTTCATGCTCATTCCTTTCTTGCGGACCGGGGCACGCCGCGGCCCGTGCCGGACCCTGCTCGCATGCCGGTCCGGGGGGCTCCGGCCCTACTTCCCGCTGTAGAACCGCTCGCCCAGGCCCCGCTCGTCCTGGACGCCCAGTTCCATCGCCCTCTTGAAATGCTCGGCGCCCTTGGGAAGGTCGTTCATGGCGTACATGAAGGCCAATGCGTAGTGAGCCTCGCCGTAGTCCGGGTCGAGCTCGATGGCCTTCTTGTAGTTGTCCAGGGCCGCTTCCACATTGAAGCCCATGTTGAACTGGGCGTAGCCCAGCGCACGGTAGGCATGGGCGAAGTTCGGAGCCAGGGCGATGGCCTGCTGCAGGTCCGCCTCGGCGCCGGGGTAGTCCCGCTTGGCCTGGTCCGCGGTGAAGGTCTTGCGGAACCCGGCCTCGTAGAGCTTGCGGACCTGGTCGTTGCCGGCCTGGGCGATGCCCTTGCGGAGCTCCTCGATGCTGTTGATGCCGCTCAGCTTGAGGGGCAGCGGGTGGTCGTCGGTGGGGCCCTCCGAGCCCAGGGCCCCCATCATGGGCGCGCCGCCGGATCCATCCACGGGGGGATGCCCCTCGGGGAGTGCCTGCGCCTGCTGCTGATCCTCGGGGAGCTTGCCCCCACCGCATCCCGCGGCGATCAGGGCCAGTGCGGCGAGTCCCACGAGCCAGAGTTTCGATGATGTCATGATGGATCCTTTCTTTGCCTATTCCACCCAATCGGCGATGAAGATGTTGGTCTCGTCGGGCCGCGCGTTGTTCCGGTTGGAGGCGAAGACGAGCCGCCGGCCGTCCGGCGAGAACATCGGGAACCCGTCGAAGGTCTCGTTGTAGGTGATCCGCTCCAGCCCCGTGCCGTCCTTGTGGATCATGTAGAGGTCGAAGTTGCGCCCCCTGGGGTCCCCCATGTTGGAGCTGAAGATGATGCGTTGCCCGTCCGGGAAGAAGAAGGGGGCAAAGTTCGCCGCCCCGTTCTCCAGGACGAGCCGGGGCCGGGAGCCGTCCGCGTTCATGACATAGAGCCCCAGACGGCTGGGGCGGATCAGGTTCTCGGCCAGCAACTGCCGGTAGTCGGCCTCCTCGTCGGCGTTCTGCGGATAGGCCGCCCGGTACACGATCTCCTTGCCGTCCGGCGAGAAGAACGCTCCGCCGTCGTAGCCCGGGTTGCGGGTGAGCCGCTTCACCCCGCTGCCGTCCAGGTTCATGGTGTAGATGTCCAGGTCCCCGTCCCGCATGGAGGTGAAGACGATCCGGTCGCCGCGGGGACTCACCGTCGCCTCGGCGTCGTAGCCCGGCGTGTCGGTCAGCCGCAGGAGACCTCCCGCCGGGGTGCGGACGAAGATGTCGAAGTCGGGATAGAGGGCCCAGACATAGCCCCGGGTGTAATCGGGACGCGGCGGACAGTCCGGCGAGCCAAGGTGGGTGGAGGCGTAGAGGATCGACCGCCCGTCCGGCAGGAAGTAGGCGCAGGTGGTGCGCCCCCGGCCGCTGCTGATCAGGACCGGCTCCCCGCCCTCCACCGGGATGCGGAAGATCTGGTCGCAGGCGTGGGGGGGGTAGGTCCGCTGCAGCACCAGCTCCTTCCCGTCGGGGGAGAAGTAGGCCTCGGCGTTTTCCCCCCCGAAGGTCAGCTGGCGCAGGTTGCGCAGGTGGAGCTCACCCGCCACCCGGAGCGTGTCCGGCTGGGGAGGGGCCTCCCAGGCCGTGCGGGATCGGGGCTCCCGGTCGCCCGGACCGCAACCGGGGGCCGGAGCGAGGATGACGAAACCGGCAAGGAGGGCGGCCGAAATGGGCCGCAAGGGGTGCATCCGTGGCATGAGACGAAGAATTAAAGCCTCCCGGAGGAAGGGTTGTCAACGCAGGGTGCCCGCGCAGACACGGACCGGTCAGAACTGCGGGGCGCCGCTGAGCTGGGAAACCCGGTCGGCCGGGATGGGCCGCACCGCCACGCTCGTGATCATGCGGTCCTCGATGAGAGGCTGCGCGGCCCGCCTGGCCTCGGCCTCGCTCGCGAACGCACCGAGCAGGATGCGGTACCACGGCACCCCGTTCACATCCGTGGGCAGGACCGCTCCGCGCAGACCGGTCTTCTCCGTCGCCGCCAGCAGCACCGCGTCGGCGCGCTCCCGCGTCCTGAAGGAGGCGACCTGGATGGCCAGGAGCCCTTGGCCGGTGGCGGCCGCCGCAGGCTCGACGGCCGCAGGGGGGAGACTTGAAACATCGGCGACGGGAGGCCCCGAGCCCTCCAGCGGCTCCTCGCTCGCGGGCCGCGGAGTCTGCTCCCGCGGAGCCGCGACGATGGGCGTGTTGCGGACCATCCCCTCGCTGGCTCCGGGCGGCGCCGTCGCGACCAGGGTGAGGTCGTCTCCCCCGGAGGGCATCCGGTCGCGCAGCACGAAGGCGAGACCGGTGACGACGATCACCACCAGCGCTCCGGCGAAGATCCACCCCAGGCGTCGCCCACCGCGCAGGCGACGCGCCCGGGCGCCGGCTCCGGCGGAGACCCGGACCCGGACCGGGGTCCCGCGGGAACCCGGCTCTGCGGCCGGGAGGCTGCCCGGCCTGGGGAGAGGCTGGCGCCGCTCGCGTACCGGAGGACGCAGGGTCGCCGGAGGCAGGGGAATCGGCCGGCGGGGAGGAGGTGGCGGCCCCGGGGCCCTGTCGGGCGCCAGGGCGGGCTCCCGACGCGGCGGGGGGGCCTCCGGACGGTACGCGGGGTCCATCCAGGCCGGTTCCTCCCACTCCAGGAGGGGGTCCGGCTCTTGCGCCGGCTCCCGCCGGGGAGCCGGCAGAGGGTCCAGCCGGGGAGCGGGCAAAGGGTCCAGCTGCGGCGGGAGGGCCTCGGCCTCCGGACTCAAGGCAGCGGCCCCGGTCACGATCCCTTCGAAGCCGTAATCCGATTTCGCGGAGAGCACATGCCGGCGATTCACCGCGACGGCATCGTCCAGGAACGCATTGAGCAGCGCCTGGGCCGCAAGCACATTGATCTCGCGGGGAATCCCCTGGCTGAGCGCGAAAACGACGGCGATCGCCTCGTCGGGAAACGCCCCGGCCGGATCCGGGCTGCCGGCGGCGCGCAGCCGGTGATGGATGTAGGCCCCCGTGTCCTCGCGGCTGAGCGGGTGGAGCGAGTAGCGCAGGCTGATGCGCTGGCGCAGCTGGCGGAGCTCGATGCTCTGCAGGTGCCGCTCCAGCTCGGGCTGGCCGACCAAGCAGATCTGCAGGAGCTTCCCGCCGTGGACGCTCTCCAGGTTGGAGAGGAGGCGGACCTCCTCGAGGAGCGGCACCGACATGAGGTGCGCCTCGTCGAAGACCAGCAACGCCGGGCCCTTGGCCCGGACGCGCTCCTCCAGGAACGACTCCAGGCGGCGCATGAGGGAGGGTTTGCTCTCGCCCGACTGCGTATCCAGCCCGAACCGCAGGGCGATCTCTTCGAGCAGCTCCCGCGGCTCCAGGGTCGTGTGGCCGACGAAGGCCACCGGGGTGCCGGAGGGAAGGAACCGGCGCAGGGCCTGGATCGCGGTGGTCTTGCCCGTCCCCACCTCGCCGGTGAGCAGGACGAAGGGCTCGCGATTGGTGATCGCGTACTGGAAATGCGCCAGCGCCTCGCGGTGCTCCCGGCTCTGGTAGATGAACTCGGGCGACGGGCTGGAACTGAAGGGGTTCTCCCGCAGCCCGAAGTGCGCTTCGTACATCCCAATCCCCCGATAAAAGACCCCCAAGGTATTGACTTCGGCGCTTCCCCGCGAAATGTTAGTCCCCGCGCGGGACGAGCCGGAAGCGCGTACCATTATGGACCGAACGGCGGAGAGACGAAAGCCGCGCTCTCGAGGGGAGGTCGGGCCCATCATGCCGATGCCGAGGAGCTCCGTCCGGGTGTGGCTGCCCGTCCTGGCCTGCCTGCTCGCGCTGTCCGGCCCGACGCCGGCCCAGGACAGGTACGAAGCCCGCCACGGGCTCAAGCCCCATGTCCCGGGCTGCCCGGTCTGCGCGCTCTGGGAGATCGACGGCGCCATCTTCCTCCAGGCGCGCCAGGAGGTGGGCGCGCTCGAAAACGGGGTCATCTACTACTACTTCTCGGATAACCCGGCGGTCATCGAGCAGCTCATCCGCTTCGCCTACGAACGGAGGGAACTGGAAGCGGCCCTGCGGACGGACCTCGGCCTGCGCCAGAACCTCGGGCAGGCATGCGGCCACGCCATGCAGGGCAGCGGGGCCGTCCACCTGGAGATCTCGACCGGCGTCCAGGGGGTCTTCGTCATCCTCACCTCCACCGGGAAGATCCCCGTGGACCGGCTGAAGAAGGAAGCGTCCGATGCGGTACGCGAGAACCTGCTCGTCCGCTTCTGACCCCGCGGGGGAGGACCGCCGCCCATGACGGTGCGACGGCCGGGCAAGCGCACGCTGCTGCTGCTGGTGGCGGCGGGGCTCGTGCTGCCGGCGCTGTTCCTGAGCCTGCTCGCGGTGAAGCTGGTGGTGGACTTCACCGGGATCACCCGCAGCGTGCGCGCGGACTACGGCAGCTACCTGGCCCGTGTCGCCTCCGCGTCGGTGGAGAACGCCTTCTGGGAGCGCGAGCAGGTGAACATGGTCGCCGCCCGGCTGGATCCCCCCGAGAGCCCGGGCGAGGTCGTCGCCTTCCTCGGCGACTTCCAGGAACGCAACCGCCTCTACCGGCAGGTCTTCTTCGTGAGCCCGGTCGGCCTCGTCTTCTACTCGGAGGCCGCCGAGGGCCGCCCCGAGGGGCTCCGTCCGCTCCCCGAATGGGCGCTCTCCGCCATCATCTCGCAGCTCGCCGGCACCGGCCGCATGCCGAGCCCGCTCATCCACATTTCGGCCCCCGATTCCCTGGCCCCGGTGCAGATCACCTACTTCACCATGCACTCCGACGCCGGGGAGCTCCTGGGCGCCGCGGGCTTCGTGTGGGACCTGGACCATGTGAAGGCGGACCGGGCCTTCCTGGACCGGCTCCTGATCCACCGGCTGGCCGCCGACCCCGACATCTTCCCCGGAGAGTTCTTCCGCTCGCCGGTGGCGATCACGCTCCTGGACGAGCATGCGGAGCCCTTCTACAGCACCGTGCCCGACGCGCCGCCCCGCTACATTGCCCGGCGCGCGTTCTCGCGCATCCTCCCCTTCTACCAGGTCGCGATCCGCCTGAGCGACGACCGCTTCGATGCCTGGGTGCGCAGCGTCGTGGTGACCAACCTCGCCATCATCGCGGTGGCCTTTCTGGTGATCCTCACCGCCGCGGGGTTCGCGCTGCGGTTCATCCTGCATGAGATGGAGCTCTCCGAGCTCAAGTCCACCTTCGTCAGCAATGTCTCCCACGAGCTCAAGACTCCCCTCGCTCTCATCCGGCTCTTCTCGGAGACCCTGGAGATGGGCAGGGTCAGCGATCCGGAGAAGCAGACCGAATTCCTGCGCATCATCCACAAGGAAAGCGACCGGCTCACCCACCTCATCAACAATGTGCTCGACCTGTCCCGGATCGAGCAGGGCAAGAAGACCTACCAGCTCGAACCGGTGGACCTCGCCGCCATCCTGCGCGAGACCCTATCCGCCTACCAGTTCCAGCTCGAGCAGCAGGGCTTCACGGTGGAGGCGCGGATCGCCGGGGATCTCCCCCCGGTCCGCGCCGACGGGGCGGCCATGACCCAGGCCGTGCTCAACCTGATGGACAACGCGATCAAGTACTCGGGAACGCGGCGCCACCTCCTCGTCGAGCTGCGCAGGGAGGGCGACGAGGCCCTCATCGCGGTGGAGGACCGGGGGGTGGGCATTCCCCAGCGCGAACAGGCTAATATCTTCGAGAAGTTCTACCGGGTGGAAAAGGGGCTCGTCCACGAGGTGAAGGGGTCGGGACTGGGGCTGGCGCTGGTGAAGCACATCGTGGACGCGCACGGCGGCCGCATCACCGTGGACAGCCGTCCCGGCGAGGGCAGCCGGTTCGCCATCTTCCTGCCCATCGGGGACACAGCCGCAGGACGCAGGGCCGAGGGCCCATAAACCCAGGGGGGCGATCGCCGTGAGCAGTTCCGAAAGCGCCGTCACCCGGCCCGCCGCGAAGATCCTCGTCATCGAGGACGAGCCCGACATGCTGCTGGGGCTGGAGCACAACCTGACCTACGAGGGCTTCCTGGTGCGCACCGCCGCCACCGGCCGTGCCGGCCTCGAGGCCTGGAGGCGGGATCCTCCGGACCTCATCCTCCTCGATGTCATGCTGCCGGAGATGAGCGGCTTCGATGTGCTGCGGACCATCCGCATGGAGAGCCGGGACCTGCCCGTCATCCTGCTGACCGCGAAGAGCATGGAGGGGGACAAGGTGCGCGGGTTCGACCTGGGGGCGGACGACTATGTCACCAAGCCCTTCTCCATCCGGGAGCTGATGGCCCGCATCAACGCGGTGCTGCGGCGCTCCCAGCCGGAGCGCGAGACCCCGGAGGTCTTCCGCTTCGGCGAGGTGGAGGTGGACTTCCACCGCCGCGAGTGCCGCAAGAAGGGCCGGGAGGTCGCTCTGTCCTTCAAGGAGTTCGAGGTACTGCGCCTGCTCATCGAGCGCCGCGGGGAGACGATCACCCGCGAGCAGCTCCTGGACGAGGTCTGGGGCCGCCAGCCCGACGAGCTGCCCACCAGCCGGACCGTGGACACCCACATCGCGAACCTGAGGCGCAAGGTGGAGGGGAGCCGGGACCGCAGCCGGTACATCCGCACCGTCCACAAGGTCGGCTACAAGTTCGTGGAGGACGAGAACCAGGCCGACTAGGCGGCCCGCCTCTCCTCCGCGGTCTTCAGCACCTCGGAGACGGCCCGCAGCAGGTCGTTCAGATCGAAGGGCTTCTTGAGGGTCCGGTCGACGGCGTGGCGGCGCACCTCCTCCGGGTCCAGGGTGGCCCCCCAGCCCGTGAGCAGGATGAGCCGCACCCCGGGCTGCGCCGCCCGGCTCTCGCGGGCGACATCCCATCCGGACACATCCGGCATGCCGAGGTCCGTCAGCACCAGGTCGAAGGTCTTCTCCCGCACCCGCTCCACGGCCTCGGCGCCGCCTTCGGCCACATCCACTTCG
>CAZWKH010000049.1:0-11307 GCA_964633885.1 uncultured bacterium
TAGGGCAGGGTGATCAAAATCCCCAGCACCAGGGTCACCTTGAGCCGGGCCATGAACGCGCCCTGAGGCTTGAGAAAGACCGCGGTGCCCACGGTGTTCTCGATGAGCCAGTTCAGCGCGTGATCCGAAGCCCACCATCCGAGCACCGCGCCCAGAGCGATGGCCGCGATGACATGGAGCACGGTGCGGCGGAGTTGCTCCAGGTGCTGGAGGAAGGGCATGGCCGCGTCCGGTGAGGTGTTCCCGGTCAAGAGACGCTACTCGCGGGACCGCGCGGGCCCGGGATCGCCCTGGACGAGTCCCTGGATCTCGTCCAGGAACTGATTCACATCCTTGAAGTGGCGGTAGACCGAGGCAAAGCGCACATAGGCCACCTCGTCCATGCGGTGCAGCTCGTCCATCACCCGCTCGCCGATCTCGCGGCTCGTCACCTCGCCGGGCGCCTGGCGCTGGATCTCGGCCTCGATGCGGTCCACCATCTCCTCGATCTGCGTCAGCGAGATGGGCCGCTTCTCACAAGCCCGCGAGATGCCGGCGATGATCTTCTCGCGGCTGAACGGCTCCCGCTTGCCGTTGCGCTTGACGACCACCACGCTCGCGTTCTCCACATACTCGTAGGTGGTGTAGCGGTTGCCGCAGCCGATGCACTCGCGGCGGCGGCGGATCGCCCGGCCTTCCTTGGTGGAGCGGGAGTCGATGACGCGGTCTTCGAGGTGACCGCACTTTGGACATCGCATGAAGCCTCCGGCAGGAGCCCCTGCAGGTCGTGGGCCGAGCGATGCTACCCGCCATATTTCGTGGCTGTCAACGCGCCAGGATGCGGGCCACCCCCCCTCTGGGTGATTCCCCCCGGGATGGATCCCCCGGCGGCGGTCCCGCCGGCGCCCCGGGCCCCGCGCCTCAAGTCGCCTTCCCGCGCACCGATACCGGGAGGAAGGACCGCCCCCGCGAGGAGACGCCATGACCGCGACCGCCCCGTCCCGACCCAATCTGGGCCAGATACTCACCCGCCTGAAGCTGGTCAACGAGGAACAGGTGAAGGCCGCCCTGGCACTGCAGCAGGAGAACGGCCGCCTCTTCGGGGAGTGCCTCCTCGAGCTGGGCCACATCGGCGAGGACGACCTCTCCTGGGCGCTGAGCAGCCAGTTGGGGCTTCCCTTCGTGAACGCGACCGCCGAGATGTGCGACCGCCAGTCCCTTTCCAAGTACCCGCGCGACTTTCTGCGGCGCAATCGCGTCCTCCCCCTGGTCGAGACGGAGGAAACCCTCTCCGTGGTGCTCGCGGATCCCACCGACGAGGTCACGGTGGCCCGTCTCTCGAGGATTTCCGGCCGCGAGCTGAGCATCGCGGTGGGTACGCCGAGCGCGCTGGCCCACGCGCTCGACGAACTGCTCGGCCCGAGCGCGCTGGAGCCCGACGGGCCGGAGGCTGGCGCGGAGAGTCCGGGGGCCATGGCCACCCAGGCCTCACCCGAGCTCACGCGCCTGCTGGATCGCGCACTGATGGAATCCGCTTCGGCGATCCACCTCGATCCGGAGGAAGGCAAGGTCCGGGTGCGCTTCCGGGTGCGGCAGGAGCTGCGCGACGGAGGCCTCTTCGAGGCCTGCGCCATGAAGGGCGTGGTGGAAAGCCTCAACGCATGGCTCGGCGCGGGGCGCGACGAGGCGCCGGGAGTCTGCATGTGGGGCGAGGGGATCGACGGCGAGGCGCGGGCAGCCGCGGTGACCGGGCTGGCCGGGATCTCGGTCACGATCTGGCTGGAGGGCTCCGGGTTCGCCGCCCCCAGCGTCTCCGCCTCCTTCGAGGCGGAGTGGGAGCGGCTGGACCTGCTGCTCACGCGGTCCTGCGGTCTCATCGCGGCCGTGGCCCCGACCGGGGCCGACCGCCGCCATCTCCTGACGCGCATCCTCGGACAGCTCGACGCCTCGGGGCGCCGCGTGTGGGTGCTGACCCCGGAGGCCTTCCCGCTGCCCAAGCGGCTGGCCGTCCACCTCGGCCCCTCCGACCCCGCGCTCACCGCCTGCTTTGCGCGGCTCGAAGGGGTGGATGTCCTGGCCGGCGTCTTCCCTTCGCCGCAGCACGCCGTGCCGCTGGTCGAGGCCGCCGACCACGACCGGCTCGTCGTCGCTGCCTTCCCCGGCCATTCGGCTCTCGGGTTCCTGGCCCGGCTGCTGGAAGCCGGCATCCCGGCCAGCCTGCTGGCGGAGACCGTCCTTGCCGTAGTCGCGCAGCGCACTCTTCCCGCGGGGCGGGACGGGAGCTCGCTTCAGGCGGTCGCCGAGATTCTCTTCGCCGACGATCCCCTGCGCCGGGCGCTCCAGGACGGCGGCCGGATCAACGACCTGCGCGCGGCCGCCCGCGCCCAGGGGCTGGTCGAGATCGCCGAGCGGGCGCGCGACCTCGGCGGCGTCGACGCCTCCCTCCTCACCGACCTCGATCGCCACCGCTACCTGGGAGACGCTGCATGAGCCCGGACATCAACACGCTTCTCGCCTTCGCCCTCAAGCAGGGCGCCTCCGACCTGCACCTGAGCTCGGGCATGGCGCCGATGGTGCGGCTGCACGGCGAGATGAGCCGGCTGGATGTCCCGCCGCTGGAGGCCGCGACACTGACCGGAATGATCCACGCCATCATGTCGGAGGACCAGAAGCGGCGCTTCGCGGAGCATCTGGAACTCGACTTCGCCATCGAGCTGGGCGAGATGGGGCGGTTCCGCGTGAACGCCTTCACCCACACCCGCGGGCCGGGAGCGGTTCTGCGCACGATCCCCGGCAGGATCCCGACCCTGGAGGAGCTGGGGCAGCCCCGGATCCTGGCCGAGATGGCCATGAAAGAGCGTGGGTTGATCCTGGTGACGGGGCCCACCGGAAGCGGCAAGTCGACGACGCTGGCCGCGATGGTGCACCACATCAACGAGCACCGCCGCGGCCACATCATCACCATCGAGGACCCGATCGAGTTCGTGCATCAACCGAAGAACTGCCTCATCAACCAGCGCGAGGTCGGGCGCCACACCCGTTCCTTCGCCAACGCCCTGCGCAGCGCCCTGCGGGAGGACCCCGATGTGATCCTGGTCGGCGAGCTGCGGGACCTGGAGACCACCCAGCTCGCCATCACCGCCGCCGAGACCGGGCATGTCGTCTTCGGGACGCTGCACACCAACAGCGCGGCCAAGACCGTGGACCGCATCATCGATGTGTTCCCGGGCGGACAGCAGGCTCAGATCCGCAGCATGTTCTCCGAGTCGGTCATGGGGATCATCTCCCAGACCCTCGTCAAGAAGAAGCAGGGCGGAGGCCGCATCTGCGCGCAGGAGATCCTCGTCGCCATCCCCGCGGTGCGCAACCTGATCCGCGAGGAGAAGACGGCGCAGATGCTCTCGGTGATCCAGACCGGCGCCCAGCACGGCATGCAGAGCATGGACCAGTGTCTCAAGAACCTGGTCATGGAGGGGATCGTGGACGCGCAGGACGCGGCCATGAAGGCCACGGTGCCGTCCATCATCCTCGGGCACAGGGAGCCCGAGTCCGGAAACGGCGCGCGCAAGGCCGCCTGACTCCGGCCCGGACCCGGGCTCCGCCCCCCCTCAGATCGCCCCGGCGTGGATGGCCCTGAAGAGCACCTCATCGGCGGGCTCCATCACCACCTGCCGCCGGCCCATGACCGCCCGCGCCACCTCCAGCGCCTTTTCCACCTCGTAGGGCTGCGCGCCCGACACGCCGCCCCAGGTGAAGGAGGGCAGGTGCTTGGGGGGAAACCCGGCGCCGAAAACATTGCAGGAGAACCCCACCACCGTGCCCGTGTTGAACAGCGTGCCGATGGCGCTCTTGGAGTGATCCCCCATGAAGAGGCCCACGAAGCGGCTGCCGGTGTCGATCTCTCCCTGCGGCGTCCAGACCCGCACCGTGGAGTAGTTGTTCTTGAGATCCGAGTTGTTGGTGGCCGCCCCGAGGTTCGTCCAGGCGCCCAGGTAGGCGTGGCCCAGATACCCGTCGTGCTGCTTGTTGGCGAAGCCCTGGAGGATGGAGCCCTCCACCTCGCCCCCCACCTTGCAGGTGGGCCCGATCGAGACCGGGCCCTCGATCTTCGCGCCGAAGCGGATGAGGCTCTTCGGCCCTATGAAGGCAGGACCGATCACCACCGCGTTGTGCATCACCCGCGCGCCCTCGCCGAGGAGGATGGGCCCCGCCGAGGCGTCCAGGATCGCCCCCGCCTCCACCCGGACATTCTCCCGCGCGAGGATGCGGTCACGGTGCAGGAGCTGCGCCCCCGGGGCGAGATCCGGCTGCCGCTGGAATTGGGGCTGGTTGGCCCACTGGAAATCGTCCTCCAGCACCTCGCCGTTCCAAGCCACCAGGTCCCAGAGGTGGGTGGCCAGGCGCAGGCCCTTCGGGGCCCCGGCCACGGTGTGGTCGCGCGGGAAGGGGGCGGGCTCCCCCGCCTCCAGAGCGCGGGAGAGATCCGCGGCGAAGGCCGATGCCGCCTCCCCGGTGACCCGCGCCGCCAGGAGCTCCCCGTTGCTCTGTACCGCCACCGCCTTGTCGAGCATGGTGTGCAGGTCCGCGAGGGAATCGCCGAGGGACAGCAAGCGCCCGTTCAGGAAGAGCACATCCTCCCCCGGCTCCCGGTTCACCCCATGGCCCGCGTACTCGCGCTCCACCACCGGCCGGAGCGCGGCACGACAGAGGAGGTCCACCCGCTTGAGATCGCGCCGCCCGAGCTGAAGCGCCAGCCTCCGGGCGAGGGTGGCCGCCCCCACGCGGCAGTCGAAGGAGGGCCTGGAGAGGGTGGCGGGGTAGAGCCGCCGCCAGCCGGCGTCCTCGAAGATCACGACCTGGTGGTTCATCGCGCTCCCTCCGCCGGCGGCGCGCCCTGCGGCATGTCCGGGTCCCTCCAGGTCACGCGCCCGCCCGTCACGGTGAGCCGGGCCCTGGCGCGAAGCAGATCCTCCTGCGGGCAGGCGAGGAGGTCGCGATCCCAGACCACGAGATCCGCGTCCTTGCCGGCCGTCAGCGTGCCGCGCCGGTGCAGGTCGCCGCATGCGTAGGCGGGAGCCGCCGTGAAGGCCAGAAGCGCTTCCTCGCGCGTGAGCCGCTGGTCTGGGCTCCAACCCTCCGCGGGGATCCCGTCCCTGCCCCGGCGGGCCACGGCTGCGTAGATGCCGAAGAGAGGGTCCGGCGGCTCGATCGGAAAGTCGCTCCCCGCCGCAAACACGGCCCCCGCCTCCACCATCGAGCGCCAGGCGTAGGCGCCGGGGAGACGGCGCTCGCCCAGCCGATCGGGGGCCCAGGGCATGTCGCTGGTGCAGTGGGTGGGCTGCATGCTGGCGAGCACGCCGAGCGCGCCCACGCGGGGAATGTCGTCCGGGGCAAGGATCTGCGCATGCTCGAGCCGCACCGGGGGAAGCACGGGGGGCAGATCGCCGATCCCGCTGGCCGGGGCCGCCGGCACCGGCCGCGGCAGAAAGGCCGGATCTCCGCTGGCCCGCAACTCTTCCCATGCGTCCAGAAGAACCCGGTTGCCGCGATCCCCTATGGCGTGGACCGCGCATTGGAAACCGGCGCGCAGCGCCGCGGCAAGCCCCCGCTTGGCGGCCTCGCGATCCATGAGCAGAAGCCCCCGGTTGCCCGGATCGTCGGCATAGGGCTCGAGGAGGGCCGCTCCCCGCGAGCCCAGCGCGCCGTCCATGTAGAACTTCACCATGCCGAGCTTGAAGAGGCCGTCGCGCCACTCCCTGTCTGCCCCGCGGGCGAGAACCTCCAGCGCCTCGGCGCCTTCCATGGAGCCCGCCTCGTAGACGGCGGGCGGGGCGTTCAGCGCGGCATAGACCCGCACCGAAAGCGCGCCGGTTCCCGACAGCTCGTGGTAGACGGGAAGATCCTCCGGATCCACGCCCATGTCGTGCACTCCGGTCAGGCCCAGCGCGGCGAGCCTCTCCGTCGCGCGACGGATCGCCCGCGCCCTGGCCGCCGGGTCCACGCCGGGTCTCACCCGTGCCACCAGGTCCTGCGCATTGTCGATGAGCACCCCGGTGGCCCCCCCCGAGGCGTCGCGCAGGATCTTTCCGCCCGGAGGGTCCGGACTCTCCGCGGTGACCCCGGCCAGGGCCAGCGCGCGGCTGTTCACCCAGGCCGCGTGACCGTCGACCCGGGAGAGCATGACCGGCAGCTCGGGGCAGACCGAGTCCAGATCGGCCGCAGTCGGGAACCGCTTCGAAGGCCAGTCGTTCTGGTCCCAGCCGCGCCCCAGGACCCAGCCCGGCTCCGTGGAGGCGCGGCGGCGCGCCGCCTCCTCCGCGACCCGGTCCAGGGCCTCCTCGAGGGAGGCCGTCCCCGACAGGTCGACCCGCTCCAGGGAGAGCCCATAGCTCAGGATATGGCCATGGGCGTCCACGAGGCCGGGCGTGACGAAGGCGCCGCCGAGGTCCAGGCGGCGCGCCGCCGCGCCGGCCACCCGGGCCACTTCCTCCCGGGAGCCCACGGCCAGGATCAGCCCCTCCTCGACCAGCAGGGCCTCCGCCCGCGGGCAGGCCGGGTCCCCGGTCCAGATCACCCCGTTCTCGTAGAGCATCGCCTCTGCCTCCGCGGGTCGAGTCCATCCGGCTCCGGCGGCCAGGGCCGCCGCGAGCAGCAGGGCCCAGACCCCCGGCCTCGGCGTGGGGGCCGGGGCTGAAGGTCGGCGCCCGAGCGGTCGATAACGAGGGTTGTCGTGTTCCACCGGTTGCTCCTCGGAGAATCCACCATGCCCGTCCGCGCCCAGGATCCTAGCGTCCAAGCAGCCCCCGCCGCGACCCCCGACGGCGGCCACCCCTCCTACCGGGCCATCCTACGCCATGAGGTCCTGCTCGGCGACGACGGCGTACCGGCCCATGTGGACCCCGTGCCCCACGCGCGATGGCCCATGATCGCGCGCATCGGCGCCGGCGTGGGGGCCTCGGCGGTGACC
This sequence comes from uncultured bacterium, assembly GCA_964633885.1. Taxonomy (GTDB): domain Bacteria; phylum Eisenbacteria; class RBG-16-71-46; order JABDJR01; family JABDJR01; genus CAVXKA01. The sequence goes on from CAZWKH010000049.1 coordinate 6,947, forward strand.
ACCCCCCTCATCGTCATGCTGTCGGAGACGGCCGGATCCCGTGTGGCGCCGGTCGCGGTCTTGAGCGCGCTCACCGGGGTGGTCGGCGCCTACGCGAGCTACCTCATCACGCGGCGCGAGATCACCACATGGATGGCCCGCCTCGCGCAGCGGACGGAACGCCTCTTCCGCCGGGATCCGGGGATCGCGGCGGCGGTTCCGGTGGACTTCGAGCGCTATCTCCACGGGCTGGCCGACGACCTGGAGATCGCGCTCGAGCGGCAGATCCGGCAGGAGCGGGACGCGCTCCTCCACACCATCACCTCCCTCGCCTCCGCGCTGGAGGCGCGCGATCCCTTCACCCGCAACCACTCCGCTCATGTCGCCAAGTTCTCGGTGCGGGTGGGCAAGCAGATGGGCCTCGGTCGCGCCGAGCTCTACGAGCTGCACCTGGCCGGACTGCTCCACGACATCGGCAAGATCGGCATCCCGGACGCGATCCTGCTCAAGCCCTCCGCGCTGACCCGTGAGGAGTACGAGGTCATGAAGACCCACCCGGGCCTCGGCGCGCGCATCCTGTCCCGCGTGCCCGGCCTGGAGTCGGTCACCCAGATCGTGCTCCACCACCACGAGATGTGGAACGGGCACGGCTACCCCGACGGGATCGCCGGACGCGACATCCCCGTCGGCGCTCGCATCATCGCCGCCAGCGACACCTATCTCTCCATGGTGGAGGATCGCCCCTACCGCGCCGCGCAGCGGCTGGACCGGGTGTTCCAGGAGCTGCGCCGGGTGGCCGGAGAGCAGCTCGATCCCGATGTGGTGGAGGCGCTCCTGCTCATGATCCGCAAGGAAACGGAGACCTACGGCGCGCCGCTCCTGGGGAACTACGAGACCCTGGGCACGGGGGACGCCGAGCCGGAGCAGAAGGAAGCCGCGTAGCGGGCTTCGCGACGAACCGCGGCCGGAACGGCGTCTTGCCGCCCCTCAGTCTCCGGCGAAGAGCGCTGCGGCGAAGGTGTCCGCCTCGAAGGGCGCGAGGTCGTCGATGCCCTCGCCCAGGCCCAGGAACCGCACGGGGATCCCGAGCTGATCGGCGATCGCCACCACCACGCCCCCCTTCGCCGTCCCGTCCACCTTCGTGAGCACGAGCCCGGTGACCTCCACGACCGCGCCGAACTGGCGCGCCTGCTGGATCGCGTTCTGGCCGGTGGTGGCGTCCAGCACGAGGAGCACCTCGTGGGGCGCGCCGGGGATCCGCTTGCCCACCACACGCCCGATCTTGCGCAGCTCCTCCATCAGGTTCACCTTGGTCTGGAGCCGGCCCGCGGTGTCGACCAGCACCACATCCGCCCGGCGGGCCTGGGCCGCGGCGACCGCGTCGTAGGCCACCGCAGCGGGATCGGCCCCCGACTGGTTGGCCACCATTTCCACCCCCGCGCGCTCGGCCCAGATGCGGAGCTGTTCCACGGCGGCGGCGCGGAAGGTGTCGGCGGCGCCCACCACCACGCTCTTCCCCTCGCGGCGGAAATGCGCGGCCAGCTTGCCCAGGGTGGTGGTCTTGCCGGTGCCGTTCACTCCGACCAGGAGGATCACCCGGGGCTCGCCGGGCGGCGACGGTGGGGCGGCACCCTCGCCCGACTTGAGGAGCGCCGCCACTTCCTCGACCAGGGCCTCCTCCAGCGCGGCGCCGTCGGCGAGGTCCTCCGCCTGCGCACGCTCCCGCAGCCGGATCACGAGCTTCTCGGCGGTGGCCACCCCTACATCGCCCGCGATGAGCGCCTCCTCCAGCTCCTCGAAAGTGGCCTCGTCCACGCGCGGGCGGCGCGTGAGGACCCGGTGGACATTGCCGGCCAGCGCCTCGCGGCTGCGTACGAGGCTCTCCTTGAGCTTGGCCCCGCTCAGGCTCTCCTTGAGCTTGTTGAAGAGACCGCGCATCGCTTACTGAACGACGACCGACTCGGGGGCCAGGGGCTCCCCGTCTTCGGACTCCGCGGCGTGGTCCCCGTTGCCGTGCCCGTTCCCGCCGCGCTTGTGGGCGGCGCCGGTGCGGGCGGCGACTTCCTCGGCGCGCAACCCGTCGAGCCGCACCGAGACGACGCTCGAGACCCCCGGTTTCTGCATCGTCACCCCGTAGAGGCAGTCGGCAGCCTCCATCGTCTTCTTGTTGTGGGTGATCACGATGAACTGCGTCCGCCGGGAGAACTCCTGGACCATGGCCACGAACCGGTCGATGTTGGCGTCGTCCAGGGGCGCGTCCACCTCGTCCAGGATGCAGAAGGGCGAGGGCTTCACCAGGTAGATCGCGAAGAGGAGCGCGATCGCGGTCAGCGCCCGTTCGCCGCTGGAGAGCTGCGCGATGGACTGCGGCTTCTTGCCGCGCGGCCGCGCCGCCACATCGATGTCCGCCTCGAGCGGGTCGTCCCCCACCAGGGTGAGGGAGCACTCGCCGCCCTGGAAGAGCACCTGGAAGGTCTTCTGGAAGTTCTGCTGGACCAGGGCGAAGGTCTCCTGGAACATCCCGGCTGCGGTCTTGTTGATCTGCTCGATGGTCTTGAGCAGGGTATCGCGGGCGCGGAACAGGTCGTCGCGCTGGGTGCTCATGAAGTCGAAGCGTTGCTTCTTCTCCTCGTATTCCTCCACCGCGAGCAGGTTGACGGGCCCGATGCGCTTGAGGCGCTCGCGCAGGTCGGCGAGCCGCACCGAGGCGTCCTCGGGGATCGCGGCCGCTTCCAGCCCGTCCAGGTCCTGCGGCGTCACCTCGTAGTCCTGATAGAGGCGCTCCTCCAGGTGGCGGAGTTCGCCGCGCAGCTCGCTCAGGCGCAGCTCGGCGCCGTGCGCCGCCTCGCGGTGAGCCGTCGCCCGCCGGCGCACCTCGCGCACGGCCTCGGTGTCCTGCTGCTCCCGGGCGAACGCGTCGCTGCGCGCCCGCTCCCGTTCGTTCACCGATCCCTGGCGCTCGTCGCGCTGGCGGTGGAGCAGGGCGATGCGATCCCCCGTCCCGGCGAGCTCCCGTTCGCTCTCTTCGATGCGCTGCGCCGAGTCCGCCTCGTCGCGGACCGCGCGCTCGCGCTCCACGGTGAGGTCGGCACGCTCCCGCTCGAGCCTCTCGACGGAGGCGTGGGCGTCGCGCAGCTCCGATTCGGTGCGCGCCCAGATCATCTTCATCTCGTGGACGCCGGTCAGCACGCCCTCGCGCCGGGCCTCCGCCTCGGCCTGCACCGTCTCCAGATCCGCCAGGTTGCGGTCCGCCTCCCGGGCGAGGCCTCCGGCCTCGTCCTGCGCGGCCGCCTGGCGCGTCCGCTCCTCGACGAGATGAGCGCGTCCCTCCGCCAGTCGCCGGCTCTCCTCCTCCAGCACGCCCACCGTTTCGCCAAAGTGGCGCAGCTCGAGCCCGAGCGCGGCCTCCTCCTTCTCCAGCGCGGACAAGGCCTGGAGCGCGGCGGTCTGCTCGAGCGTCAAGGTCTCCGACTCCCGCTCCCAATCCTCGCGCTCCCGGCGCAGATCTTCCTCGCGGCGGGTGAGGGCGCCGAGCGCGGTGAGGAGAAGGTCGATCTCGCTGCGGCACCGGTCGAGCCCCTCCTGACGCTCGACCAGCTCCGCGCCCGCGGGACCGCCTTCCCCGCCTGAAAGCGTGGCTCCGTCCACCACCTGGCCGCCGCGGGTCGCCGCGCGCCGGGCACGGCCCTCGCCGACGATCCGCAACGCCTCATCGAGGGTCTCGACCAGCGCCAGGTCCCCAAGGAAGTAGCGCACCAGATCGCGATGCGCCGGATCGCAGTCGATCACCTCCGAGGCCCACTGCAAGCCTTCGTCCCGGGGGCCCGGAGCGGGAACGCGGTCGAGGGGGACGAGCATCGCATAGCCCTGCGCCTCCTCCTCGAGGCGGGCCATGAGGCGGCGGGCCGTCTCCGTGTCCTCCACCACCACGCCCTGCCACGCCGCGCTGAGCGCCGGCTCCAGCGCGGGGACCCATTCGGCCGGAACGCGCAGGAGATCCCCCACCGTGCCCCGCACACCGGGATCGCGCCCATCCCCGAGCATGAGCGCCCGCACTCCGGGGGCAAAGCCCTCGTAGCGCTCCCGCAATCCTTCCAGGGTCTGCAACCGGGAGCGGGCGGCCGCCTCATCCTGGCGCGCCCGGCCCAGCTCCACGCGCAGTTCCTCCGAGCGGCGCTCCCAGTCCTCCCGCCGGACCTCCAGGGCCCGCCGGGACTCCTCGAAGCCTTCCGCCCTGCGGCGCGCCGCCGCCACATTGCCTCTGGACGCATCCAGGGCCGCGGCGCCGTCCCGTTCCTGCCCCCGGGCCCGGGCGAGCCGTTCCTCGATCGCGGCCAGGCGTCCCTCCAGATCCTCCAGCCGCTTCCCCGATGCAACGACCT